>NZ_BAABCQ010000265.1:0-6688 GCF_039539045.1 Streptomyces marokkonensis | reverse complement strand
GCAAGCAGAACCCCGCCTTCGGCCTCGGCACCTACACCGAACTGCCCTCCTCCAACCCCGCCGTGCTCGCCTTCCTGCGGGAGGCCCCCTCGGACGGGGAGACCGGGGACGACCTGGTGCTGTGCGTCCACAACTTCTCCCGGTTCGCCCAGCCCACCGAACTCGATCTGAGCGCCTTCGGGGGCCGCCACCCCGTCGAGCTGTTCGGCGGAGTGCGCTTCCCGGCGGTCGGGGACCTCCCGTACCTGCTGACCCTCGGGGGGCACGGCTTCTTCTGGTTCCGGCTCCGCAAGGACGCCGTTTAGGCCGCACCGGCCCCGATCCCCGGGCGGGGCGGTTTCCGCAGCCCCGCCCGGGGCACGCATCAGTAGCACCCCGACTGCCCGGGGAAAGGACGCGACGCCATGTCGGAAGCCGTCACACGCACCGTCACGAGCCCGCCAGGCCTTCTAGCGTCACTCGATCCTCTGCTGCGGGACTGGCTGCCGCGGCAACGCTGGTTCGCGGGCAAGGGGCGTCCGGTCACCGGGTTCTCGCTGGTCGCCGCCACCGAGCTGCTTCCGGCCGACGCCCGCATCGGCCTCCACCACGTGCTGGTGCGCGCCCACCAGCCGCTCACGCCGGCCGCCGGCGCGCCCGAGGAGCCCGGCGACTGCTACCAGCTCCTCATAGGCGCGCGCGAGGCGCTGCCACCCCGGCTGGCGCCCGCGCTCATCGGACACGTGACCGAGGGCCCGCTGGCCGGCCGCACCGCCTACGACGCCCTGTACGACACCCGGCCCGCCGAGGTGCTCCTGGAGGCGTTGCGCACCGGGGCCCGCATCGGCGGGCTACGTTTCGAGCGGGAGAGGGACCGGGGGATACGCACCGGCCTGGTGCCCCGGCTGATGACCACCGAGCAGTCGAACTCGTCGGTCGTGTACGGAGATACGTTCATTCTCAAGGTGCTGCGCCGCATCGTGCCCGGCGTCAACCCCGACCTGGAGCTGCCGCTGGCGCTGGCCCGCGAGGGCTGCCCCCGGGTGCCGGCACCGGCGGGCTGGATGGTGGCGGACCTGGCCGGCCGGTCCTGGGTGCTGGGCGTGCTCCAGCCCTATGTGCAGGGCGCGAGTGACGGCTGGGAGCTGGCCCTGCGCGAACTGGCCAAGGGGGAGGACTTCGTCGCCGAGGCGCGGGCGCTCGGGCGGGCCACCGCCGAGGTGCACACCGCGCTGGCCCGCGCGCTGCCGACCGTCACCCTCGGCCAGGGACAGCTGCGGCACCTCGCCGACGTCATGATCGGACGGCTGGAGGAGGCCGCCCACGCGGTGCCCCTGCTCCGCCCGTACGCGCCCGCGCTGCGCACGGCGTTCACCGCGCTGGGCGATCTGGCCGCCGAGGGCCGTACCTGGACCGCCCAGCGGGTCCACGGCGACCTGCACCTCGGCCAGTGCCTGCGCTCACCGTCCGGGCAGTGGTCGCTGATCGACTTCGAGGGAGAGCCCGCGAAACAGCTCGCCGAGCGGCGGATGCCCCAGCCGCCGGTGCGGGACGTCGCCGGGATGCTGCGCTCCTTCGACTACGCCGCGCACTCGGTGGACGTCCCGGTGCCTGGCTGGGCCGGGTCCTGCCGGGCTGCGTACTGCACCGGGTACGCGGAGGTCGCCGGCAGCGACCCGCGCACCGACCCGGTGATGCTCCGCGCCCACGAGACGGACAAGGCGGTCTACGAGGTCCTGTACGAGGCCCGGCACCGTCCCGACTGGCTTCCGGTGCCGCTGTCCGCGGTGCGCCGCCTGTCCACGCCCGAATCGGCATGACGCCGGTCCCCGACACCCCTTGACACTACTTGACACCCCTTGACACCCCCTCTTGATCCCCCTTCGCCCAGGAGGCCCCGCCCGTGACCCCCCGCCCCTCGTCCAGCGGTCCCGACCCGAAGCAGACGGGCGCCAAGAAGACGGCCGCGCAGAAACCGGCCGCGAAGAAGGCCCCGGCCAAGAAGGCGGTCGGGAAGAAGGCAGCCGGGAAGAAGACGCCTGACAGGAACGCTCCTGACAAGAAGGCGCCCGCCAGGAAACCAGCCGTCGGGAAACCTGCCGCCGGGAAGACGGCGAGAAGGGCGGCACCGGCCGAGGCCGCCGTTTCCCCCCGTCCGGACACCGGCGACCGGGAGCGACTGCTCGCCGGCACCCACCACGACCCTCACTCCGTGCTCGGCGCCCATCCGGTGCCCGGCGGCGTCGCCCTCCGGGTCTTACGGCCGTACGCCCTGGCGGTGACCGTCGTCCTGTCCGGGGAGGCGCGGACCGAGCTGCACGACGACGGCGACGGCTTCTTCTCGGGCCTGCTGCCGCTGGACGGCGTACCGGCCTACCGGCTCCTCGTGACGTACGAGGGGACGGTCCAGGACGTCGAGGACCCGTACCGCTTCCTGCCCACGCTGGGCGACCTGGACCTGCACCTGATCGGCGAAGGCCGGCACGAGCAGCTGTGGCAGGCGCTCGGCGCGCATCCGGTCACCCACGAGGGCGTCGCGGGCACCCGCTTCACGGTGTGGGCGCCGAACGCGCGCGGGGTCCGGGTGGCCGGCGGCTTCAACTTCTGGGACGGCACCGGCCACCCGATGCGGTCTCTGGGCGGCACCGGGGTGTGGGAGCTGTTCCTGCCCGGCATCGGCGCGGGCGAGCCGTACAAGTTCGAGATCACCCGGCCCGACGGCTCCCGCACGTTCCGCGCGGACCCAATGGCCCGCCGTACGGAGGTCCCGCCGGCCACGTCCTCCGTCGTGCACGCCTCGGACTACACGTGGGGCGACGAGGAGTGGCTGGCCCGCCGCGCGAACGCGCCCGCGCACGAGGCACCCCTTTCGGTGTACGAGGTCCACCTGCTCTCCTGGCGCCCCGGGCTGACCTACCGCCAGCTCGCCGACCAGCTCCCGGCGTACGCGGCGGACCTCGGCTTCACGCACGTCGAACTCATGCCGGTCGCCGAGCACCCCTTCGGCGGCTCCTGGGGCTACCAGGTCACCGGCTTCTACGCGCCCACGGCCCGCCTCGGCGACCCCGACGACTTCAGGTACCTGGTCGACCGGCTGCACCAGGCCGGCATCGGTGTCCTCATGGACTGGGTGCCGGCGCACTTCCCGCGCGACGACTGGGCGCTGGCCGAGTTCGACGGCCGTCCGCTGTACGAGCACTCCGACCCGCTGCGGGCCGCGCACCCGGACTGGGGCACGCTGGAGTTCGACTTCGGACGGCGCGAGGTACGCAACTTCCTCGTCGCCAACGCCGTGTACTGGTGCGAGGAGTTCCACATCGACGGGCTGCGCGTCGACGCGGTCGCCTCGATGCTCTACCTGGACTACTCGCGCGAACCCGGCCAGTGGACGCCGAACGAACACGGCGGTCGGGAGAACCCGGACGCGGTGGCGTTCCTCCAGGAGATGAACGCGACGGTGTACCGGCGGGTGCCCGGTGTGGTGACCGTGGCGGAGGAGTCGACGGCCTGGGACGGCGTCACCCGGGCGACGCACCACGAGGGACCGGGCGGCTTCGGCGGACTCGGATTCGGCCTGAAGTGGAACATGGGCTGGATGCACGACTCTCTCGAGTACATGAGCCACGAGCCGGTGCACCGCAAGTACCACCACGGCGAGATGACCTTCTCCATGGTGTACGCGTACAGCGAGAACTACGTGCTGCCGATATCCCACGACGAGGTGGTGCACGGCAAGAAGTCGCTGGTGTCGAAGATGCCCGGCGACTGGTGGCAGCAGCGGGCGGGCGAACGGGCGTACCTGGGCTTCATGTGGGCCCACCCCGGCAAGCAGCTGCTCTTCATGGGACAGGAGTTCGCGCAGGGCGCGGAGTGGTCCGAGGCGCACGGCCCCGACTGGTGGCTGCTCGACCCGCAGTACGGGGCGGCGGCGGACCACCGGGGGGTGCTGGACCTGGTCCGCGACCTGAACACCGTCTACCGGGCCACGCCCGCGCTGTGGCAGCGCGACACCCACCCTGCCGGTTTCGCGTGGGTGGCCGGGGACGCCGCCGAGGACAACGTCCTCGCCTTCCTCCGGATGGACACCGACGGCACCCCGCTGCTCGCGGTGTCCAACTTCGCCCCGGTCGTCCGGCACGACTACCGCCTCGGCGTCCCCGACGACGTGCCCGCCTGGCACGAGGTGCTGAACACCGACGCCGCGCGGTACGGCGGCGGCGACGTGGTCAACCCGGACCCGGTCAAGCCGGAGCCGCAGGGGTGGCACGGCCGGCCGGCGAGCGTCCGGCTGACCCTGCCGCCCCTGGCGACGGTGTGGCTGCGTCCGGCCTGAGGCCCGGTGGTCAGGACGCGTCCACGAGTCCCTTCGGCAGCGGCTCGGTGTGCAGGACGCCGAGCCGCTGGGTGGCCCGGGTGAGGGCCACGTACAGGTCGCTCGTGCCGTAGCGGCCGGGCTCGACGACCAGGACGGAGTCGAACTCGAGGCCCTTGGACTGGCGCGGGTCGAGGAGGACGACGTTCCGTGTCAGGTCGGGCTCGGCACCGGCTCGCACGCCGTCCAGCCGGGCGGCGAGCCCGGCGTGCAGCTCGCGCGGGGCGATGACGGCGAGGCGGCCCTCCTCGGGGGTCAGCTCGCCGACCGCCTCGGCCACCGCTGCCGGGAGGTCGTCCGTGGCGCGGACGAACGGCCGTACGCCCGTGGACCGTACCGAACTCGGCGGTGCGAAGGCAGGGTCGCCGGCGCGGACGACGGCCGCCGCCATGTCCATGATCTCGGCCGGGGTGCGGTAGTTGACGCCCAGCCGGGTGTGCTCCCAGCGGTCCTCCACGTAGGGGGCGAGGATCTTCGACCAGGAGCCGACGCCGGCCGCCTCGGCGGTCTGCGCCGGGTCGCCGACCAGGGTCATCGAGCGGGTCGGGCAGCGGCGCATCAGCAGCCGCCACGCCATCGGGGAAAGCTCCTGCGCCTCGTCCACGATGATGTGCCCGAAGGCCCAGGTGCGGTCGGCCGCGGCGCGTTCGGCGGCGCTGCGGTGGTCGTCCTCCTCCTGGCGTTCGGCGAAGCGCTCTGCGTCGATGATGTCGTGCGCCGACAGCACCTCCGCCTCCTCCTCGTCCTTGTCCTCGAACTCGTAGGTACGGGACGCGTACGACACGTCCAGCACGCCCTGCGCGTAGGCGATCTGCGCCTCCCGTTCGCGTTCGGCGCGGGTGCGGGCGATCCGGTCGTCCTCGCCGAGCAGTTCGGCCGCCTCGTCCAGCAGGGGTACGTCGGCGACGGTCCAGTGCCGGGTGACCGGGCGGCGGACGGCGGCGGCGTCCTCGGCCGGCAGGAAGGCCTCGGGGGCGGCGAGGAGGTCGGCGACCAGGCGCTGCGGAGTCACCCGGGGCCAGAGCCGGTCGATGGCCGACCAGACCTCGGGGTTCTCGGCGAGTTCGTCGCGGATCTGGGTGATGTCGCTGGGGTCGAGGAGGTTGGAACCGTCGTAGGGGTCGGTGCCGATGCGTTCGGCGACCATGTCGGTGAGGGTGTTGAGGATGTGGCCCTCGAAGTGCTCGCGGGCCGCGTTGTGCGGCAGCTTCGCGGCACGGGTGCGCTCGCGGGCGACGCTCACCAGGTCGTCGTCCAGCATGAGGATCTCGCGGTCGTGCTCGATGGCGACGACCGGGTCGGGCAGCGCCTGCCGGTCGCGGACCGCCTCGGCGAGCACGTCGGCCATGCCGGCACTGCCCTTCACCGCCGCCGCCTCGGGGGTGTCCGTCGCCGAGGCCCTCACGCCGGGAAACAGCTCGCCGACGGTGGACAGGAGCACGCCCGTCTCGCCCAGGGAGGGCAGTACCTCGCCGATGTAGCCGAGGAAGGCCGGGTTGGGGCCGACGATGAGGACGGCGCGCTTGGCGAGCAGCTCGCGGTGCTCGTAGAGCAGGTAGGCGGCGCGGTGCAGGGCGACGGCGGTCTTGCCGGTGCCGGGGCCGCCCTCGACGACCAGGACGCCGCGGTGCGGGGCGCGGATGATGCGGTCCTGGTCGGCCTGGATGGTCTGCACGATGTCGCCCATGCGGCCGGTGCGCGCGGAGTTCAGCGCGGCGAGCAGCACGGCGTCGCCGGACGGATCCTCGTGGCCGGTGCGCGTCTCGTCGCCGACGTCGAGGAACTCGTCGTGCAGCGCGGTGACCGTGCGGCCCTCGCTCGCGATGTGCCGGCGGCGGCGCAGACCCATCGGGGTGTGGCCGGTGGCCAGGTAGAAGGGGCGTGCGACGTCGGCCCGCCAGTCGATCAGGACCGGGGTGCGTTCGGCGTCGTCGGCACGGAGACCGATACGGCCGATGTGGTGACCGGCACCGGAGGTGAGGTCGATCCGGCCGAAGCAGAGGGAGCCGTCCACCGCGTCGAGCGCGGCGAGCAGCCCGGAGCGCTCGGCGACCAGGATGTCCCGTTCCAGCCGGGCCTGCTGGGGCGTGTTGCCCTGCGCGAGCGCCTGCGTGACCGAGGCCTCGGTATCGCCGCGCAACGCGTCCACGCGTGCGTAGAGTCCGTCGATGAATTCCTGCTCGTGCCGCAATTCATCGTCCGGAAATTCGGTGTTTGACAATTCCACTCCCGCCCGGATATGCTGTGCCCATGAACTTCTTCGTGTACTCCATCTCCTGAAGTCACGAATCAACGAATATACGCAAAGAAATCCCCCGAGCGCAATTGCTCGGGGGA
>NZ_BAABCQ010000264.1:0-6690 GCF_039539045.1 Streptomyces marokkonensis | reverse complement strand
CGCACGGGCACGAAGTGGACTGGCACGCCTTCTTCCCCGGCGCCCGCCGCGTCGACCTGCCCACCTACGCCTTCCAGCGCGAGCGCTACTGGCTGGAAGGGGGCGAGGATCCGGCCGCCGTTGGCACCCCGGCCGACGCGGCGGACTCCGGTTTCTGGGACAGCGTGGAGCGCGAGGACGCGGGGTCCCTCGCCGCGGCCCTCGGCGTGAGCGCGGACGCCTCGCTGAGCGCCGTTCTGCCCCGGCTTTCCGCGTGGCGCCGCCACCGCCGCGAGCAGTCCGTGGTCGACGGCTGGCGCTACCGCGTCACCTGGAAGCCGCTCGGCGCGCTTCCCCGCTCCGGCGCGTCCGGCACCTGGCTGCTCGTCGCCGCCGCGGACAGCGAGTGGGCCGGCTCCGTCCGCACCGCGCTCACCGACCGTGGCCTGGACCTGGTGTCGCTCGTCGCCGGACCCGGCACCGACCGCGGGGCGCTGGCCCGGGAACTGGCCGGTGTCGGCCCGATGACCGGCGTGCTCTCCCTGCTCGCCGAGGACGAGAGCGCCTCGGAGAGCGACCCCGCACTGACACACGGGCTCGCCGCGACCCTCCGCCTGGTGCAGGCGCTCGGCGACGCGGGCATCGACGCGCCGCTGTGGTGCGCCACCCGCGGCGCGGTGGCCACCGGCCGCTCCGACCGCCTGAACTGCCCGCTGCAGTCGCAGGTGTGGGGCTTCGGCCGGGCCGCGGCGCTCGAACACCCGCGGCGCTGGGGCGGCCTGCTGGACCTGCCCGACGTGCTGGACGCCCGTACCGCCGCTCGCGTGGTCGCTGTCCTCGGCCAGACGGCCGAGGACCAGGTCGCGGTCCGCGCCTCGGGCGCCTTCGGGCGCCGTTTCGTGCGGGCCGCCCGCGCCACGGGCCCCGCCCAGGGCTGGTCGCCGCGCGGCACGGTGCTGATCACGGGTGGTACGGGCGCGTTGGGCGGGCACGTGGCCCGCTGGCTCGCCGGCGCGGGAGCGGAGCACCTGGTGCTCACCGGCCGCCGCGGCCCCGACGCCCCCGGCGCCGCCGCTCTCCGGGCCGAGCTGGAGGAGACGGGCGTGACCGTGACCGTCGCCGCCTGCGACGTCACCGACCGCCGGGCACTGGCCGCGCTCCTCGCCGAGTACCCCGTCGACGCCGTGGTGCACGCCGCCGGCACCGACGACCACGTCATGATCGAGGACAGCGACGAGGCCGGGTTCGCCGGCACGGTGGCGGCCAAGACCGCGGGCGCCACACACCTGCACGAACTGCTGGCCGACCGGGCCCTCGACGCCTTCGTCATGTTCTCCTCGGGTGCGGGCATCTGGGGCGGCGCAGGCCAGAGCGCCTACGCGGCGGCCAACGCCTACCTGGACGCCCTCGCCGAGTACCGGCGGGCCCGCGGGTGCGCCGCGCTCGCCGTCTCCTGGGGCGGCTGGGCCGAGGGCGGCATGGCCGGCGTCGGCGACGGGGAGGAGATGCTGCGCCGCCGCGGTCTGCCACCGATGCGCCCCGCCCTGGCGGTCTCCGCGCTGCAGCAGGCTGTGGCGGACGGCGAGACCGCCCTCACCGTCGCCGACTTCGACTGGCAGCGGTTCATCGGCCCGTTCACCGTCACCCGCCCCAGCGCCCTGTTCTCCGACGTGCCCGAGGCGCGCGGCGCCTTGGAGGCCCCGGCCTCCGGTGGCGCCGAGGCCGGCAACGCGCTCGCCGCGAAGCTGGCCGTGCTGTCCGCGAGCGAGCAGGACCGAACACTGGTGGACCTCGTCCGCACACACGCGGCCGCCGTGCTCGGCCACGACGGCACTGCGGCCGTGGAACCCGGCCGCGCCTTCAACGACCTCGGCTTCGACTCGCTGACCGCCGTCGAACTGCGCAACCGGCTCACGGCCGACACCGGTCTGAAACTGCCGACCACGCTGGTCTTCGACCACCCCGACGCCACCGCACTGGCCCGCCTCCTGCGCACCGAGCTCCTCGGTGCGGGGGACACTGCACCCCAGGAGCGGCACCCGGCCGCCGTCGGCGACGACGAACCCATCGCGATCGTGGCCATGAGCTGTCGCCTGCCCGGTGGCGTGGGCTCGCCCGAGGACCTGTGGCAGCTCGTGACATCCGGCGGCGACGCGATCACCGGCTTCCCCGAGGACCGCGGCTGGGACATCGAGAGCCTGTACGATCCCGACCCGGGCGCCCCCGGCAAGACGTACACACTCGCTGGCGGCTTCCTGCACGAGGCGGGCGACTTCGACGCCGCGGTGTTCGGGATCTCGCCGCGTGAGGCGCTGGCGATGGACCCGCAGCAGCGGCTGCTGCTGGAGACCACGTGGGAGGCGTTCGAGCGAGCCGGCATCGACTCGGCCTCCCTCAAGGGCAGCCGCACGGGCGTGTTCGTCGGCATGTCCTACCAGGGCTACGGCGCAGGCCTCCCGGAGGTCCCCGAGGGGGTCGAGGGGCACCTGCTCACCGGCAGCGCCGCGAGCGTCGTCTCCGGGCGCGTCGCCTACTCGTTCGGCCTGGAGGGCCCGGCGGTCACCGTCGACACGGCGTGCTCGTCGTCACTGGTGGCCCTGCACCTGGCCATGCAGTCGCTGCGGAGCGGCGAGAGCACGATGGCCGTCGCGGGCGGTGTGAACGTCATGGCCCTGCCGGCCGCGTTCGTCGAGTTCAGCCGGCAGCGCGGGCTCTCCGCCGACGGCCGCTGCAAGGCGTTCGCCGCCGACACGGACGGCACCGGCTGGGCGGAGGGCGCGGGCGTGGTGCTCGTGGAGAGGCTCTCCGACGCCCGCCGCAACGGCCACGAGGTCCTGGCGGTCGTGCGGGGCAGCGCGGTGAACCAGGACGGCGCCTCCAACGGCCTGACCGCGCCCAACGGTCCCGCGCAGCAGCGGGTCATCCGTCAGGCACTCGCCTCCGCCGGGCTCGGCGAGGCCGATGTCGATGCCGTCGAGGCGCACGGCACGGGCACCAAGCTCGGTGACCCGATCGAGGCGCAGGCGCTGCTGGCCACGTACGGGCAGCATCGGCCGGAGGGCCGGCCGCTGTGGCTGGGCTCGCTGAAGTCCAACATCGGCCACGCGCAGGCGGCCTCCGGTGTGGCCGGTGTGATCAAGATGGTGATGGCGATGCGGCACGGTGTGCTGCCGCGGACGCTGCACGCCGAGGAGCCGACGCCGCACGTGGACTGGTCGGCGGGTGAGGTGCGGCTGCTGACGGAGGCCGTCGACTGGCCCGAGTCGGACCGTCCGCGCCGCGCCGCCGTCTCCTCCTTCGGCGTGAGCGGCACCAACGCCCACACCATCATCGAGCAGGCACCGGTGGCCGAACCGGCCCCCGTCGCACCGGTCGAGGTCACCTCGGCGACCGTGCCGTGGGTACTGTCCGGCAAGTCCGAGGCCGCGCTGCGCGCCCAGGCCGGGCGCCTGCTGGCCCGCACCAACGCCGACGGCACCGGGCCCTCCCGCACCGACATCGGCTTCTCCCTGGCCACCGCCCGGACCTTCCTGGAGCACCGCGCCGCCGTGGTCGGCGACGACCACGGCCGACTCACCGAGGGCCTGCGGGCGCTGGCCGAGGGACGACCCGCCCCCGGCGTCCTCGTCGGCCGCGCCGACACCGGCCGGGTCGGGTTCCTCTTCTCCGGCCAGGGCTCCCAGCACGCCGGAATGGGACGGGAGCTGTACGAGGCGTTCCCGGTCTTCGCGGAGGCGTACGACGAGGTCTGCGCCCACCTCGACCGGCACCTGGACCGGCCGCTGCGGACCGTGGCCTTCGGCGAGGACGGCGAGCAGGTGAACCGCACCGCCTTCACCCAGCCCGCGCTGTTCGCGCACGAGGTCGCCGTCCACCGGCTGCTGGAGTCCTGGGGGGCGCGGCCCGACTATCTGGCCGGACACTCCGTGGGCGAGATCGCGGCCGCGCACGTCGCCGGGGCCCTGACGCTGGAGGACGCCGCGAAGCTGGTCACGGCCCGGGCCGCGCTGATGCAGGCGCTGCCCGGGGGCGGGGCGATGATCGCCGTCCAGGCCACCGAGGACGAAGTCCTGCCCCACCTCACCGACGGCGCCGCCATCGCGGCCGTCAACGGTCCGCGGTCCGTCGTGGTCTCCGGGACCGAGGACGCCGTGGCGGCCGTCGCCGCACACTTCGCCCAGGAGGGCAGCAAGACGTCCCGGCTCGCGGTGAGCCACGCGTTCCACTCGCCGATGATGGATCCCATGCTGGAGGAGTTCGCTCGCGTCGCCGGCGGTCTGCGCTTCGAAACCCCCCGGATACCGGTCGTCTCCAACCTCACCGGCCGGCTCATCGACTCGTACACCCCGGACTACTGGGTCCGGCACGTCCGGGAGGCCGTGCGCTTCGCCGACGGCATCGCGACGCTCGGCGAGCTGGGTGTGACCACGTTCGTGGAGACCGGACCCGGCACGGTGCTCAGCGGCATGGCCCAGACCTGCCTGGACGGCGCGGTCACCGTCCCCACCACCCGGTCAGGCAGCCCCGGGCCCGAAACGGTCACCGACGCCCTCGCGCGGCTCCACGTGCACGGCGTCCCCGTCGACTGGCAGGCGTTCTTCGCCGGCCGCGGCGCCCACCGCACCGACCTGCCCACATACGCCTTCCAGCACCAGCGGTACTGGCTCACGGCCGCAGCGCCCACGGCCGCCGCGACGGGCGCCGACGTCGTGGACGCCGAGTTCTGGGAGACGGTGGAGCGCGAGGACGCCCAGTCCCTCGCCGCCACCCTCGACCTGCCCGCCGGCCAGCTGGACGCGGTGCTGCCCCGGCTGTCCGCGTGGCGCCGGCGGCAGCGCCGGGAGTCCGCCGTGGAAGGCTGGTCCTACCGCACGGCCTGGAAGCCGCTCAGCGGCCTGCGGACGGGCCGGCTCACGGGCGCCTGGCTGTTCCTGTCCACCGAGGACCCCGACGACGCCGAGGCCGCCGGGTGGACCAGTGCCGTCGCCGACGGACTCACGTCCCTCGGCGCCCGGCTGGTCCGAGTGGTGGTCGCCCCCGACGCCGACCGCGCCGCACTGCGGCGGCAGCTCACCGACGCCGCCGGGCAGACCCCGCTCGACGGCGTGCTCTCCCTGCTCGGCACCGACGAGCGGCCGCGTTCTGGACACCCGGGCCTGCGCGCCGGCACCGCGCTGACCCTGGCGCTCGTGCAGGCCCTGGGCGACGCGGAATTCGACGCCCCGCTGTGGGCATTGACCAGGTCCGCCATGTCCACCGGCCGTGCGGACGCGGTGCCCAGCGCCGCCCAGAACGCCGTCTGGGGCCTGGGCCGGGTCGCCGCACTGGAGCACTCGGACCGCTGGGGCGGTCTGGTCGACCTGCCCGGCACGGTTGACGGACGCGTTACCGGCCGCCTCGCCGCGGTCCTCGGCCAACGGGCCGAGGACCAGGTCGCGATCCGCGACCGCGGCGTGTTCGGCCGCCGACTGGCCCACGTCACCGCCCGCCGCGGCACCCCGGCCGGGCAGCGCTGGTCGCCGCGTGGCACGGTGCTGATCACGGGTGGTACGGGTGCGCTGGGCGGGCACGTGGCCCGCTGGCTCGCCGGC
The DNA here is from genome assembly GCF_039539045.1 of Streptomyces marokkonensis. NCBI lineage: Bacteria > Bacillati > Actinomycetota > Actinomycetes > Kitasatosporales > Streptomycetaceae > Streptomyces > Streptomyces marokkonensis. The sequence continues at coordinate 1,120 of NZ_BAABCQ010000264.1, read as the reverse complement.
GCGGGAGCGGAGCACCTGGTGCTCACCGGCCGCCGCGGCCCCGACGCACCCGGCGCGGCGGACCTCGTCTCGGAGCTGGAGACGGCAGGGGCCCGGGTCACCGTCGCCGCCTGCGACGCGGCCGACCGCGAGGCACTCGCCACGCTGCTCGGCGAACACCCGGTGGACGCCGTCGTCCACGCCGCGGGCGTGGACCACCTGGATCCGCTGGACACCATGACACCGGGCGCCTTCGCCGACGCGCTGACCGCCAAGGCAGCCGGTGCCCTGTACCTCGCCGAGCTGCTCCACGACCGGGAGCTGGACGCCTTCGTCCTCTTCTCCTCCGTCGCCGGCGTATGGGGCAGCGGCCACCAGGCCGCCTACGCGGCGGCCAACGCCCTGCTCGACGGTGTCGCCGAGCGCCGCCGGGCCCAGGGCCTGCCGGCGACCGCCGTGGCCTGGGGCCCGTGGGCCGGCGGCGGCATGGCCGAGGGCGACGGCGCGGACGAGCGGCTGCGCCGCCGCGGCCTGATCCCGATGCCGGCCGCGCTCGCCCTGGTCGGCCTGCGGCAGGCGCTGGACTCGGGTGAGGCGACCACCACGCTGGCCGACGTCGACTGGGAGCGCTTCCTGCCCCCGTTCACCATGGGCCGCCCCAGTGCCCTCCTCGGCGATCTCCCGGAGGCCGAGCGGATCCACACCGCGGGTGGCACCTCCGGCGGGTCGGGCACGGCCGCCGACTCGCCCCTGGCCGCCCGCCTCACCGTACTGCCGGAGAGCGACCAGCACACGTTGCTGGTCGACCTCGTCCGCACGCACGCGGCAGCCGTCCTCGGACACAGCGGCATCGGCGAGGTCGATGCCGACCGGGCCTTCAAGGACCTGGGCTTCGACTCTCTGACCGCCGTCGAACTGCGCAACCGGCTCAACGATGAGACCGGCCTCGCCCTGTCCGCCACGCTGGTCTTCGACCACCCCAACGCGCAGGCACTCGCCCGGCAGCTGCGCACCGAACTCACCGGCCGCGCCGGCGCACCGGCACCGGAGGCCGCCGCCGGGCCCGCCGAGAACGACGAGCCGATCGCGATCGTCGGTATGGCGTGCCGTTATCCGGGCGGGGTGCGTTCGCCCGAGGACC
>NZ_BAABCQ010000263.1:0-6787 GCF_039539045.1 Streptomyces marokkonensis | reverse complement strand
CGGCGCCCACCGCACCGACCTGCCCACCTACGCCTTCCAGCACCAGCGCTACTGGATCGAGGGCGACGCACCGGTCGCTGCTGAGACCGCGACCGCATCCGACCCGGTCGACACGGCGTTCTGGAACATCGTGGACAGCGGCGACGCCGACTCGCTGGCCCGCTCCCTCCAGGTCGACGTCACGGCGCTGGACGGTGTGCTGCCCGCCCTGTCCTCGTGGCGCCGGCGTCACCGCGACCAGGCCGTGCTGGACGGCTGGCGGTACCGGATCGAATGGCAGCCGGTGACGGACCGGCTGGTGCCAGGCGCGATCGCCGCCGAGGGCACGTGGCTGGTGCTGGCGTCCGCCGAGCACACCGGCGCGCCGGCGGAAGCATTGGACGCCGCGCTCACCGCACACGGCGGCCGCGTCGTACGTGTGGACGTGGACGGCGAGGACCGCAAGGGCCTGGCTGAACTCCTCCGCGCCGGACTCGTGCGGGCGGGCCTCGACCCGGCGGCGGCCCCGGCCGGTGTGGTGTCCCTGCTGGCGCTGGACGAGCGGCCGGACACCGAACACCCCACGCTGTCGCGCGGCACGGCGGCCACTGTCACCCTCGTGCAGGCACTCGACGACCTCGGCTTCACCGCCCCGCTGTGGTGCCTGACCTCCGGAGCCGTCGCCGTCCGGGAGGACGGGGAGGTACGGAGCGCCGACCAGCCCATGATCTGGGGGCTCGGCACCGTACTGGCCCTCGACCACCCCAGGTCCTGGGGCGGACTCGTCGACGTGACGGCCGAGCCGGACACGACGGAGCTGGGCCGGCTGGTCGCCGTACTCTGCGGGGAGCACGGCGAGGACCAGGTGGCGATCCGCCCCGCGGGCGCGTACGCACGCCGGATGGTCCGCACCGAGCCTTTCGCCGAGACCGCCTCCCGGGGCGCCTCCGCCGAGACCGGGACCGCCGGTGTCGGCGATGCCGGAACCGGTGACACGACCTCCACGGCCCCGACCGCGTCCGCCACGACGGCGCCGGTCACGACCGCGTCCGGCGAGGGCGCGGCCGCCTCCGCCGACGGCTGGACGCCGCGCGGCACGGTCCTCGTCACCGGCGGCACCGGCGGCATCGGCGCACACGTGGCGCGCTGGGCCGCCGGACGGGGCGCCGAGCACCTGCTGCTGCTCAGCCGCCGCGGCGGGGCGGCGGACGGAGCGGACGCGCTGGAGACCGAACTGACCGCTCTGGGCGCCCGGGTCACCGTCGCGGCCTGCGACGTCACCGACCGGGCCGCGCTCGCCGAGGTGATCGACGCGGTCCCGTCCGACGTGCCCGTCTCCGCCGTCTTCCACACGGCCGGCACCGCGCAGGAGCCGCGGCGTCTGCCGGACAGCACCGTCGCGGAGTTCGCCGAAGTGGGCCGGGCGAAGATCGCTGGCGCCGTGCACCTCGACGAACTGTTCGCGGGGCACCCGCTCGACGCCTTCGTGGTGTTCTCCTCCGGAGCCGCCGTCTGGGGCGGCGCCGGACAGAGCGGCTACGCCGCCGCCAACGCCCACGTCGAGGGCCTCGCCCGCCGCAGGCGCGCCGCGGGCCGGGCGGCGACCGCGGTGGCCTGGGGTGCCTGGGCCGGCGGCGGTATGGTCGACGACGCCGTCGCCGAGGAGTTCGCCGAGGTCGGCGTCGAGCTGATGCGACCCGAACTCGCCGTACGGGCACTGGGACAGGCGATGGCGCGGGACGAGGGCCACCTCGTCGTCGCGGGCATCGACTGGTCGCGGTTCGCACCGGCCTACACCGCCGCCCGGCAGCGCCCGCTGCTGTGGGAACTGCCCGAGGCCGCCCCCGCGCGGACCACCGACACCGCCGCCGACGCGCAGGCGGGCGACGAGGACGGGGCTCTGCGGACGCTGCTCCTGCCCCTGCCCCCGCGGGAGCGGATGACCGCGCTGACCGACCTGGTGCTGAAGGAGGCCGGACAGATCCTCGGGCACTCCACCGGCCCGGTCGCGATCGAGGACGGCGTCGCCTTCCTCGACATCGGCTTCGACTCGCTGACCGGCCTCGAACTGCGCAACCGGCTCCACCGGGTCTCCGGTCTCGACCTGCCCCAGGGCCTCATCTTCGACGCCCCCACCGCGGGGATGATCGCCGAGCTGATGCTCGAGGCGCTCGAACCCGAACTCGCCGTCACGCCGGAGACCGTCGTCGACGAGATCGGCAGGTTGGAATCAGTGCTGGCCCCGGCGCTGCACGACGACGCATCGCGTGCGCGGGCCGTGACGCACCTGCGTGAACTGCTGGCCAAGTGGGACCACACCGAGAAGGGAAAGTAGGCAGATGTTCGAGGTCGAGACCTACTTGCGCCGGCTGGGACTCCCGGAGGCGCCCGCGCCGGACGCTGAGACGCTCCGCCTCCTGCACAAGAGGCACCTGATGTCGCTGGCCTACGACAGCAGCCACTTCATCAAGAGCTTCACCGGCTTCCGCAACGTCGTCGACATCGACGTCGACGCCACGTTCCGCGCGATCGTCGTCGAGGGTGCGGGCGGCGTGTGCCACGACCTGAGCGGGCTGTTCCGCAGGCTGCTGACCGAACTCGGTTACGACGTCTCGATCCTGGCCGCGTCCCAGCGCTGGCCCAACGGGCAGTTCGGACCCGACTTCGAGCACACCTTCAACTGCGTACGGCTGGACGGGGAGGCCTGGTTGGTGGACGTGGGCTTCGCCGGGCCCTCGTACCTGGAGCCGCTGCGGATGACCGACGAGGTGCAGCACCAGTACGGCTGCTCCTACCGGCTCACGCCGGACGGCAGCCACCACGTGCTGGAACGGAAGGCCGCGGCCGGCGACTGGCGGTCGGTGTACCGCTTCGAGCTCACGCCCCGGCCGGTCTCCGACTGGGACAGTCCGCAGGACACCGCTTCCCAGGAGATCGTCAAGAACTCCCTCTTCGCCGGGACCGCCCTGCGTGGCCGCGCCACCGATCACGGACAGCTCGTCCTCACCGGCCGGCGGCTGCTGACGGTCGAGGACGGCCACGAGTCGATCCGCACGCTCATCGACAAGGCCGAGTTCGAGGGCACGGTGAAGGACATCCTCGCCGGCACGGGCAACGGCTGAGACGGGACCGGACGGAGAACGGACATGACAGTGGAGACGTTGACGACCGGCGCCGGGACGGACGCCGACACGGACGTGGCCGTCGTCGGCTACGGCCCCGTCGGGCAGGTACTGGCGATCCTGCTGGCCCGGCGCGGCTGGCGGGTCACCGTCGTGGAACGCTACGCCCAGCCGTACCCCATGCCGCGGGCGGTCGGCTTCGACGACGAGGCCGCCCGCAACCTGGCGGCCGTCGGCATCGGGGCCTTCCTCGACAAGTTCGGCGAGAACTCCCGGGACTACGCATGGCGCAATGCCGAAGGCGAGACCCTGCTGCAGCTGGAGAGCGCCGTGGACGGCCACTGCGGCTGGCCGCAGGCGACGGCCATGTACCAGCCGGGCCTGGAGGCCGCCCTCATCGAACGGGGCACCGACTTCCCCCACCTACGCGTCGTGCGCGGCCAGGAGGTCGTCGAACTCGACGACCGCGGCGACCTGGTCGAGGTGATCTCCGAGGACGCCGACGAGGAGGAGCACACCTTCACCGCGCGGTACGTCGTCGGATGCGACGGAGCCAACAGCTTCGTCCGCGAGTCCATGGAGAGCCCCCTTACCGACCTCGGCTTCTTCTACGACTGGCTGATCTGCGACGTGGTACTGAACGAGCCACGCGCCTTCCGCCCCAACAATGTCCAGATCTGCGACCCGCGGCGGCCGCGGACCGCCGTGTCGGCGGGCCCCGGGCACCGCCGCTTCGAGTTCATGAGGCTGCCCGGCGAGAACATCGAGGAACTGCGGCGCGAGGACACGCACTGGCGCATGCTGGAGATGTTCGACGTGCGGCCGGACAACGCGACGCTCGACCGGCACGCCGTGTACACCTTCCAAGCCCGCTGGGCGGAGGAGTGGCGCAAGGGCCGCCTGCTGATCGCGGGCGACGCCGCCCACCTCATGCCGCCCTTCGCCGGGCAGGGCATGTGCTCGGGCTTCCGCGACGTGGCCAACCTGTCGTGGAAGTTGGACCTGGTCCTGCGCTCCCGCGCCGACGCGTCCCTGCTCGACACCTACACCGTCGAGCGCCGGGCCCACGTGCAGAACGCCGTCACCACGTCCGTGAAACTGGGCAAGGTCATCTGCGTGACCGACCCCGCGGCCGCCGCCGACCGGGACGCGATCATGCTCGCCGCCCGCGACCGCGAGGGCACCGCGGCCCTGCCGATGTCGACCGCGATCCCCCTCGACGACGGACTGCTGCACCGCGCCGGGGACGACACGCCTACTGCCCCCGCCGGCACCCTCTTCCCGCAGGCCCGGGTGGCCGGCGCCGAGGGGGAGGGCCTGTTCGACGAGATCGTCGGCCTGGGCTTCGTCCTGCTCACCGCGGAGGACCCCGAGACATCGCTGGACGCCCGGCGGCGGGCCTTCCTCGAGGGCATCGGCACCCGCTTCGCCCACGTCCTGCCCGTCGGCACGGACCCGGCCGGAACCGGCCCCGGTGCCGTGGCCGACACCGAGGACCGCTACCTGCCGTACCTCGCCGCATGCGGGGCGACGGCGGTGCTGGTGCGCCCCGACTTCACCGTCTTCGGCGCGGCCCACGGGCCCGAGGACCTGCGCGATCTCGTCGACGGACTCGCCCGCCGACTGGGGACACCGGTCCAGGCCGACGCCGGCTGAGCCGCGCCCCCAGAACCCCCTGCAGCACCACTAGATAGGACCATGCACATGGGCACCCGTGAAGACATGTACGGCCTGTTCGCCAGCGTGAACAAGATCAACCTGACCGACGACCAGGCGGGTCAGAGTGCCGAGGAGGGCACGCACAAGAAGAACATCTCCACCAGCTACGACCTCCAGGCCCGGATGTCCAGGAAGGGCATCCTGTGGAACTGGGGCTACCACGACGAGCAGAACGCCAAGGAGATCAGCACCCTCATACCCGGCTTCCTCGACTACGACACGGACGGCTACTCCGAGGAGCTGTACTTCGCCGCGCTGCGGGAGGTGCCGTTCGAGCTCGGCGACTACGCCGACAAGTTCGTCCTCGAGGTCGGCTGCGGACTGGGCGAGGGCCTGAACTTCCTCTCCCGCGTCGTCGACGCCGAGCGCATGGTCGGCCTGGACCTGTCGGACGAGGCCGTCAAGCGCGCCAACGCCTCGCTCGGTCGCACCGGACTGAGTTACGTCCAGGGCGACGCGGAGAACCTGCCGTTCGAAGACGGCGAGGTGGACGTCCTCGTGAACATCGAGAGCGCCCACAACTACCCGAGCCTGGAGAAGTTCCTGGAGGAGGTGTCCCGGGTGCTCAAGCCCGGCGGATACTTCACGCACGTCGACCTCTACACCACCCAGCGCCACGCCTTCCTGAAGGAGCTCCAGGACAAGGAGCTCGGTCTGGAGTGGCTGCTCGACCGCGACATCTCGGCCCAGGTCCAGGCCGCGATCCACGGACGGCTCTCCCCCGAGGGCTCCTTCCACAAGGCGCTGCGCGAGCAGCGGGTCGGCGCCATCCAGCGGCACATGGCCAAGCGGGTCGGCCCGGAGGCCGTGGGCGGCTCCTTCGCCGGCTACACCGACAGCGGCTCCACCAAGCTGCTGAAGCGGATGGGCGTGCTGCCGTCGCAGTTCATGCCGCCGGTCGACAGCTATCGCCTCTACGTGGCCAAGAAGATCTGACCCGGCACCGGCCGAACCGCCCGCAGCGGGTGAGGCCCGCGCCCGTCTCCCATCGCAGTCCAGCCCGAGGAAGCCGAAACCGATGACGACCGAAGCCAGCCCGCCTCCGGCACCCATCAGCGGGAACACCCGTCTGTACGCCGTCCTGGGCGACCCGATCACACAGGTCCAGTCTCCCGGGCTGCTCAACCCGGTCTTCGCCGAGCTGGGTATCGACGCGGTGCTGGTGCCCGTGTACGCGCGGGCCGCGGACCTCGAGTCCGTCGTCCGCGGCCTGCAACGGGTGGGCAACCTCGACGGCCTGTTCGCCACCGTGCCGCACAAGGCGGCCGTCGCCGCTCTGGCCGACCGCCGCAGCGGCACGGTGGAGATCACCGGAAGCGCGAACGCCCTGCGGCGCGAACCCGACGGGGCCTGGCTCGCCGAAAACTTCGACGGCTCGGGGTTCGTGGCGGGCCTGGCCGGGGCCGGTCACGACCCGCGGGGCAGGCGGGTGTCGATGGCCGGCGCCGGAGGCGCGGGCAGCGCCATCGCGGCGGCGCTGCTCACCGCGGGCGCGGCGCACCTGTCGGTCCTCGACCCCGACGCGTCCCGACTGGCCGAGCTCGTCGACCGGCTGGCCCGGCACTGGCCGGGGCAGGTCGGTGCGGTTCCCGAACTGCCGCTGCACGAGACGGACATCGCCGTCAACGCCACCCCGCTCGGCCTGCGCGCCGAGGACCCCCTGCCGTTCGCGCCCGCCGCCCTGCCGCCCGGCGGCGTCGTGGCGGACATCATCATGAAGCCGAAGGAGACCCCCCTGCTGAAGGAGGCGGCGGCACGGGGCCACCGGGTGCACCACGGGATGCACATGCTCACCGGCCAGGTGGACTCCTACCGCGCGTTCTTCGGACTCGGCGTCCCCCGGACCACCGGCTGACCGGCGGACGCGGCGCGGAGCCGGCACATGACGCCGTCCTCCGCCCCGCCGGAACGGGCCGAAAATAGCCATTACCGGTGCAGCAGGCCCTCGTTCGGTAGAGGAAATAGTC
>NZ_BAABCQ010000262.1:0-7175 GCF_039539045.1 Streptomyces marokkonensis | reverse complement strand
GTCCGGGCTGTCGCATGTCGGTCGCGTCCGCGGCCACAGGGGAGGGGCCCTCATGACCTTGGCAGGCCAGGCGTTCGGAGCCGGGAGAGTCGGCGCCGAGCGGGATCGGTGCGTCGGAGCGGGGCAGTGTGTCCTCGCCGCGCCTGCCGTCTTCGACCAGGACGAGGAGGACGGGCTCGTGCGCGTCCTCGCCGAGAGGCCGTCGGCGGCCCAGTCGGACGCCGTACGCGAGGCCGTGAGGGCCTGCCCGTCAGGAGCCCTCACCCTGCGGTAGCCCGCAGTCGGACCGGCCGCGGGCAGGACGGTACGGCCCGTCCGTACGCGCCCCGTACGCGCGCCCGTCTTCCACGGCGACCCGCCGCATCGGGCCTCACTTCACGCGCCGCGGTATCTCCCGGTGCCCGGTTCAGCTCAGCAGAACGTCAAGGAGAAGCATGTCCAGACAGATCGACCGCCGAGCCTTCCTCCGTCGCGGCGCGGCGGGCGCCGCGGCTCTGGCGGTGGGACCCGGCCTGCTGGCGGCGTGCTCCACCGACGGGACCGACTCCGCCAGGAAGCCCGGATCAGGTTCCTCGCACCGTTCCGGCGGCACGCTGAGGGCCGCCTTCGTCGGCGGCGGCGCCTCCGAGACGCTCGACTTCTTCAACGGCCCTTCCGCACTGGATCTCGTACGTGCCCGGGCATGGCACGGCACCCTGGGCAACCTCGATCCCAGCGGTCCCGACGGGGTGCGCTACGGCGTGCTCAAGGGCATCGACATCTCCGACGACCTGTCGGCCTACACGCTGCACGTGCGGCCCGGTGTCCGCTTCACCGACGGCTCCGAGCTGACCTCCGCCGACATCCTGCACTCGCTCAGCGGGCTCGCGGCCAAGAGCAAGCTGCCCGTGTACCGGCTCGCCGCCGCCAACTTCGACCTCGCGCGCGCCAGGGCCGAGGGGGACCTGAAGGTCGTACTGCCCACCCTGCGGCCCATCGCCGACGGGCGTCTGATCCTCTGCCAGGGCAACTTCCTCGTCGTCAAGGACGGCACCAGGGACTTCCGCGAGGGCATGCCCAGTTGCGGCCCCTTCCGGCTGACCGAGTTCGCGGCCGGCCAGGGGTCGGCGTTCGAGCGCTACGACGACCACTACGGTCACGTGCCCCACCTCGACGGCCTGGAGCTGCGGTCGATCGCGGACTCGACGGCCAGGGCGGGGGCGCTCACCGGCGGGGAGATCGACTTCGCCCACGACCTCTCGCCGGTCACCGCGCGCACGCTCGCCGACGACGCGAAGGCCGAACTCGCTCCCACGAAGAGCCCCTACCTGGTCGGTCTCTCCTTCCAGCTGAACATGAGCGCCAAGCCCTTCGACGATCCGCGGGTGAGGGAGGCGTTCAAACTCGCGGTCGACCGCGAGGCCATGGTGAAGACCGTGTTCTACGGCAACGCCGAGATCGGCAACGACCTGCCCTCCATCGGCTTCCCCGACTACGCCGACGGGATCCCGCAGCGCGCCCACGACCCGGAGCGGGCCCGCGAACTCCTCCAGGAGGCCGGTGCCGACGGGATGAAGGTACGGCTGACCACCGGCCCCGAGACCCCGGGCATGGTGGAGACGGCCACCCTCTTCGTCGAGGACCTGAAGAAGATCGGTGTCCGGGCGTCCGTCCGTGAACTGCCCGCGGGTCAGCTCTACGCCGACTTCCCCGCGTACTCGGCGCTGCCGCTGGCCGGTTCGTACCAGATGCCCATCCCCGCGCTGTCGACCTACCAGATGAACACGGCGGGGGGATCCCCGTCGGCGTTCGGCTGGAAGAAGTCCGGGACGGACGCCCTCGTGGCGAGGGCACGCGCCGAGAGCGACCAGGCGCGGGCGAAGAAACTGGGCACGCGGGCCCAGCGAACGCGCTGGGAAGAGGGCAACCAGGTGCTGCCGGTCTTCAAGCCGAACCTGAACGCCCGGGCCAAGGGGGTCGACGGGATTCCCGACGACCTCTTCGAACAGTTCCCCGGCTTCTCCCGGGCGTCGCTGGCGTGAACCTGCTCGCCTTCGCCGCCCGGCGCCTCGCGGGGGCCGCCGTCCTGCTGGTCCTGCTGTCGGCGGCGGTCTTCGCGGCGACGGCGGTCCTCCCCGGGGACGCCGTCAGCGCGGTCGCCGGCGTGGACGCGTCCGAGGCACAACGCGCCGAGGTCCGGGCCGGACTCGGGCTGGACCGGCCCGCCGCCGAGAGGTACGCGGACTGGGCGGCCGGCGCGGTCCGGGGGGATCTGGGCAACGGCTTCGTGGGGGAGAGGCCGGTCACCGACGTCCTCGCCACCCGCCTGCCCAACAGCCTGCTCCTCGCCGGACTGACGCTCGCGGTCACCGCGCCGCTCGCCGCGCTGCTCGGCCTGTGGACGGGGCTGCGCGGCGGCGGCGCCGACCGCGTCGTCTCGACATCCGCCCAGATCCTGGCCGCCGTACCGGAGTTCGTCGTCGCCGCGTTGCTCGTCGCGGTCCTGGCGGTGTGGCTGGAGGTCCTCCCGCGTGTCTCCGTCATCCCGCTGGGAGGCACCCCGCTCGACGCCCCGCACGCGCTGGTCCTGCCCGTACTGACGCTCAGCGCGGTCGGTCTCGCGGTGGCCACCAGACTGCTGCGGGCCTCGGTCGCGGACGCCGCGGCCACACCGTACTGCGAGGCCGCACGGCTCAACGGTGTGCGCGGCGTGCGACTCGCGGTACGCCACATCCTGCCCAACGCCGCCGGACCGGCCGTACAGGCACTCACCCTCACCACAGGGGCGCTGGTCGGCTCCGCGGTGGTGGTGGAGAACGTCTTCGACTACCCGGGAATCGGCCGGGAGCTGCAACTGGCCGTCGCGGCACGAGACGTACCGATGGTGCAGGGCATCGCCACCGCCCTGGTCGCGGTGATGCTCGTGGTGCTGCTGCTGGGTGACATCTGCGCGCGTCTGCTCGGGGCGCGGGAGGGGGACGACCGATGACGACGGTTCTGACACCACCGCGCCGACGGGGCCGCCCGGTACGCCCCGGTACGCCCGGGCACCGCCGGCCACCGCTGTTCACCGGGGCGGCCACCCTGCTCGTCCTCCTCCTCGCGCTCCTGGGGCCGCTGGCCGCTCCGCACAGCCCCACCGCGCAGCTCGCGGCGCCCTTCCAGCAGCCCGACGGACAGTTCCTCCTCGGCACCGACGTGCTGGGCAGGGACGTGGCGAGCCGGGTGCTCGGTGGCGGCCGCACCATCGTCCTCACCGCGCTGGCGGGAACCGCGGCGGCCGGCGCCGTCGGGATGACCGCCGGCGTGCTGGCGGCCATGGCGTCCCGCCGGTTGGGAGACCTCCTGGTCCGCTGCGTGGACGCCCTCGCCGTCCTGCCCGCCCTCCTGGTCGTCCTCGTCCTCGCCGCCGGATTCCCCGGCAGCGCCGCCGCCCTCGTGGCAGCCGTCGCCCTGGCCACCGCCCCCTTCTCCACCCGGGTGCTGCGGGCCGCGGCGGACACCGTCCTGAACAGCGGATACGTCGAGGCGGCCCTCGCCCGGGGCGACACCCGGCGGGCCGTGCTGCGCCACGACGTGCTGCCCAACATCGCCGGACCGGCACTCATGGACACCGCGCTGCGCCTGGTCGCCTCGTTGCACCTCACCGCCACCGCGGGCTTCCTCGGCCTGGGACAGGGAGGAGCGGCGCCCGACTGGGGACGCATGGTGAGCGAGAACGTCCCCGGGGCCACACTGGCCGCCACGCCCTTCCTCGCTCCGGCCCTGCTGCTCGTACTGCTCTCCGTCTGCGTCGGCCTGCTGGCGGGACGACTGGCGGACACGGTGGGAAGGGGGACCGCGTGACCGGTCACGTTCCCGCCCGCCCGTCGGGTGCCGACCCGCTCGCCGAGATCAGCGGGCTGTCCCTCGGCCCGGCGGCCGGCGGCCCGCCCGTCCTGCACGACGTCGGTCTGTCGCTGCCGCGCGGGCGGGTACTGGGGATCGTGGGCAGGTCGGGGTCGGGCAAGAGCAGCCTGGCGTACAGCCTGCTCGGACATGTCCGCCCCGGCCTCCAGGTCCGTGCCGGAACCGTCCGGGTGGCCGGCCTCGACCCGTTCGACCGCGCGGACGCCCGCAGGCTGCGGGGGCGCGTGGTGTCCTACCTGGGGCAGGACCCGGCCTCCTCGCTCAACCCCGCACTGCGGATCGGCACGCAGATCGCCGAGGCGGTGCGCCTGCGCTCGTCCGCGCGGGGCGCGCACGAGGTCCGTGCGCGCGTCGGGGAACTGCTGCTGTCCGTGCGGCTGCCGGCCGACCGGGCGTTTCGGCGGCGGCTGCCGCGGCAGGTGTCGGGCGGTCAGGCCCAACGGGTGGCCCTCGCCCTCGCCCTGGCGGGTACGCCCGGCCTGCTGGTGCTCGACGAGCCCACCAGCGGTCTGGACACGGTCCTGGCCGACGGGATGCGCGGCCTGCTGGCCGAGGTCCTCTCCGCCGGGGACCGTGCCGCGTTGCTGGTCAGCCACGACCCGGCGTGGATCGCGTCCGTGGCTCACGAGGTGATCCGCCTGGAAGAGGGACGGATCGTCGGCGCCGGGGCGTCCAAGACGCCGATCCCCGCCCCGCCCCCGTCCGTGGGCTCCCCGGCCGGCGGCCACGGCCCGCGGAGCGCGCGGAGCAGCGGTTGCGACGGAGGGCTGTCCGTGCGCGGGCTGGACGCGGCCCACGGGCGTGTCCCAGTGCTGCGCGACGTCTCCCTCACCGTCCCGGCAGGCTCCTGCACCGCCGTCGTGGGTCCCTCGGGTTCGGGCAAGACCACCCTCGCCCGGTGTCTCGCGGGGCTTCACCGGCCCGCGCGGGGGAGTGTCGAGTGGCGGGAGGCGGGCGCGGAGCGAGGGCACGGTGCGGCGGTGCAGCTCGTCGCACAGGACACCCGGGGTGCCCTCAACCCCCGGGAATCCGTGAGCACCGCGCTCACGCGACCCCTCCGGGGGGTGCTGCGCCGGTCCGCCGCCGACGCCTCCCGCGAAGCCGTACGGCTGCTCGCCCTGGTCGGGCTGGGCCCGGAAGTGCTGGCACGCCGGCCGGGGGAGTTGTCGGGAGGCCAGCGCCAACGGGTCGCGCTGGCCCGGACGCTGGCGGCGCAACCACGTGTCCTGGTCTGTGACGAGATCACCTCCGCGCTGGACCCGGAGACGGCGAGCGGGGTCCTGGCCCTGCTGGACTCGCTGCGGCGGACGCTGGGAGTGACGGTCGTGATGGTGACGCACGACCTGACAGCCGCCGCCCGCGGCGCGCAGCGGGTCGTCGTCCTGGACGTGGGACGGGTGGTCGAGGCCGGTCCCGTGGACCGGGTGCTGACGGCCCCGGAGCACCCCGTCACCAGGGAACTGCTGGCTTACGCCGGCGACGCCGTCCTCGCCGTACCGGATCAGCGGCGGTGAAGGACGTCTTACGGCCGGCGGGAGGAGCGCCCCGGTCACCGGGCGCTCCTCCGCGCCACGTCTCACGGCCGGGGCAACCGCCCCGCCAGTGCCGCCTTGTCGACCTTCCCGACCGCGGTGAGCGGAAGACCGGGAACCTGTACGACCTCGTCCGGTGTCTTGTACCCGGCCAGCCCGCGCTCCTTCAGGAAGGCGGCGACCTCCCGTGTGCCGGGAGCCGCGCCCGCGCAGACGACGAAGGCGACCGACCGCTCCCCCCATCGCTCGTCCGGCACACCGACCAGCGCCGCCGCCGCGATCGCGGGATGCGCCAGCAACTGTTCCTCCACCTCGACCGCGGCGACCTTCTCGCCGCCACGGTTGATCTGGTCCTTGATCCGCCCCACCACCACGAGGTGACCGGACGGCAGACGCCGCACCACGTCTCCGGACCGGTAGTAGCCGTCCGGGGTGAACGCCGTGCGGTTGTGCTCCTCGGCGCGGTAGTAGCCACGCAGGGTGTACGGACCCCGGGTGAGCAGCTCACCCGCCGCACCGTCCGGCACGGGCCTGCCGTCGGCGTCCACCACGAGCACCTCGTCGTCCGGCGAGACGGGCCGGCCCTGGGTGGCGTGGACGAGGTCCTCGGGGTCGTCGAGGCGGGTGAGGTTGATCAGGCCCTCGGCCATGCCGAAGACCTGTTGCACGGTCACCCCGAGCGTCGGTCCGAGCCTGCGGGCGTGGTCCTCGGGCAACCGCGCTCCGCCGACCTGAACCACCGAGAGGCTTGCGAGGTCCCAGGAACCCGACGCGGCCTCGTCCATCCAGTGGGGGACGAGCGGCGGGGTCAGCGAGGTCAGTGTCACGCCCTCCCGCTCGACGAGTGCGAACGCCGTCTGCGGGCTGGGATCGGGCGCGACGACGACGGTTCCCCCGGCCATGAGGGTGCCCAGCACACCGGGGCAGGCGAAGGTGAAGTTGAACCCGAGGGGAAGCACCGCCAGGTACACGGTCCGTGTGCCGAGGGCGCACACCTCCGCGCAGGCGCGTGCGTTGTAGGAGTAGTCGTCGTGGGTGCGCGGGATGAGTTTCGGAAGTCCCGTGGTGCCGCCGGACAGCAGCAGGAGGGCGACATCGGCGGCGTCCGCTCCGCCGTCGTGGGGGCCCGGGCCGGACACGAGCGGCGGCTTCGTCCGCAACGCCTCGAAGGAGACGAAACCCTCGTCGCTGCCGGGCTCCCCGACCACGACGACGTGCCGCAGCGGGCCGTCCGGCCCCTGCTCCGCCCGTACCTCGCGCATCAGTTCCCGGTGGTCGAACCTGGCGTGCCGGTCGGGCACCACACAGGCCACGGCACCCGCCGCGCGCACCAGATGGCCGATCTCCCGGCGCCGGTGACCCGGCATGGCGTGCACCGGAACGGCACCGAGCCGCTGCAGCCCGAACCACACGAGCACGAACTCGGCGCAGTTCGGGAGCTGGACCACCACGCGGTCACCCCGCCCGATCCCGAGTCCCCCCAGTCCGCGGGCGACACGGTCCGCCTCGGCGTCCAGTTCCGCGTAGGTCCACCGCCGCTCGCCGTCGACCAGGGCGACGCGCCCTCCGTGGCCGGCCGCACCTTCGCGCAGCCGGGTGCCGAAGGTCGTTCCCTGCCAGTGTCCGGCGGCTCGGTAACGCGCCGACTCGGCCTCGGACCAGGTCCGTTGGGTCTCGGTCATGGGGCCCTGCCTCTCATTGCCGGGGCCTCCGGCTCTGGCGCCGAGTCCCGTCATGTGATTACGATGTGAACTA
>NZ_BAABCQ010000261.1:4681-7273 GCF_039539045.1 Streptomyces marokkonensis | reverse complement strand
TAGATGCCCTGTTTTCCGACGTGCACCTGCACGAAGCCCGATTTGAGGGCGCGGCGCTTCTCGGGAACACCGTGTTCAGGAACGCCCCCGGGCTGACACCTGAGCAACTGTCCCCGGCTGCTGTCGCCCCCGATACCGAGCTCCCGGCCCCCATTGCACGTGTGCTGAATCTTCACTCAGAGATCGAATCCATCCCCCGGCGCACTCTCGGCCACCAGGAACAGTGAACCGCTCGCACCGGCAGGCCGACGACTCAGGCCGGCCCGAGAGAGTCGTTCTCCCCCGTGCTGGTTGCTGAACGTCCGGAGGCGAATGCGAGGACAGCTGCCAGGACGGAGAGGGCGAGGAAGAGTCTGTGATGCGTGTGCCAGAAACCCCAGCTTTTCCCGCTGGAAGGACGTCGCGCGCTCCAACGCGAATCGTGCCCGCCAGGCCGAAGCATCGCCCCGCGCCAGCCGGTCGGGTCCCAGGGAGTGCGAGAGGGCCCGGATCGCGTGGATCCGGGCCCTCTTCAGCAGTAGCGGGGACAGGATTTGAACCTGCGACCTCTGGGTTATGAGCCCAGCGAGCTACCGAGCTGCTCCACCCCGCGTCGGTAGCCCCCACCGTACGCCATCACAGCAGGCACCGAAGACCATCGCCTGACGCAGGGCTTCTACGCGGCGAAGCCGACGTTGGTGACGTACTCGTACTGGCCCCACTGCGAACCGAGGTCGACGATCGTGTCCTGCCAGGCGGCGTCGAGGCTCTGGTGGTCGCCGGCCGCCCAGGAGCCGACGATGCGGTCCCAGCGGCGCACGTTCATCGTCCGGTACTCCACCACGCGCTGCAGCGGCTGCGGCACCTGGGACTGGTTGAGTGGGTGGATCTCCACTCGCGTACCGCGTCCGTCGCGGTTGAGGCGCCTGAGGAGATAGCGGGCGACGTTGTGACGGCGCGCCGCCCGGTACACCTGGTCGATGCGTTCCAGGTTGGCCTTGGAGGGGCGGCGTCTGCCCTCCAGCCAGGCCTTCAGCGTCCGGTGGGTCACGGTGAGTCCGGCGTCCTGCGCGGCCTTCAGGGTCTGGGTCGACTTCGTCAGGTAGTGCAGGCGCGCCATCCAGCCGCGCTTGGCGGTCACGGGAGTGGCGATGCCGCCCGCGAGTTCATCGAGTTTGCGCGCGACGGCGTCGCTGCCCTTGATGCCCCGGGCGCCGAACCTCCCGAAGTCGATGTTCTTCTCCGGCACTACTCCCCCTCGCCTTCGTGCTCAGCGTCGTCGGTTCCGGCGGTGTACGTGTCCTTGACCTTGACCTCGGTAACAGCTCGGCCTTCGGCGAAGACACGGCGCCAGTCACCGATGACGTGGAGTTCGTCGGTGCCCATCGCCCGGACGACGGCCAGGCCCTCGTCATGGGCCTTGAGTGCCTTGAGGCAGAGGTTGGCGAAGGCCTGGCTGCGGATGAGGTGCATCCAGTCCGGGCGGTAGAGCTCCCGGTTGTAGTTCGACTCCCCCATGGTGGAGACGAACTTCGAGTACATCGCCTTCACGTACTCCAGCGTCACCCTGTCGCCCTGCTCGATCGCCGTGTCGCGGGCGTCCTTCAGGGCGATACGGAACTTCTCCAGCAGGTTCTCCGTGGCCCCGGAGGTGTACGACTCGTGGATCTGAGGAGGCTCGCACAGCTGGTGCTTGGGGCCGGACAGGCGCAGCAGGAGGCGAAGCGTCGGCTCGGTGACCCACAGGGGGCCGGGCTCGTCCCGCTGGCCGATCGGGTTGGGCAGCACCGCCTCGTGCTCCCATTCGGGCGGGGTGATCAGGTGGACTCCGGAGCGGCGGCGGTCGTGGGCGAGGCCGGTGGAGTGCTCAAGCTGGCCCAGGGGGAGGTGCGTCTTGAGGGCGGAGAGGTAGGCGCCGTTGATGTCGAGCGCGGTCACCTGATGCCGGCCGAACGGGAGTTCGTGGCGGGTCCACTTGGGGCGGGCTTCCCAGATCTGGTCTGCGCCGCGCGCGGTCTGCTTCTTGAGGATGTCGGGGATCCAGGGGTGCGCGATCACGTCGTAGCGGGCGCCCTTACGGGTCTCGTCCAGCAGTCGCATCGCGTCCGGGATGGCCCGCTTCACCAGCGCCGCCGTGGCTGCGTCGACGTCGCCCCGGTGCTCGGCAAGCGCACCCTGCACGGCCTCGCGGATCAGGTCGACCGGGCCGGACGTCTCCTGGAACGCGTGGCGGGCCGGGCCCCTGGAACGCTCCGTCGCACGTGCCGGACGTGTCGTGCGCAGCGGCGCTTTCGAGGTGGGCGCGGTGGGCTGTCCGGCTGGTGGGGCAGCTGGGGCCCCGGTGGCGGTGGGCCGGCAGTCGGCCGGGGTCAGGTGCTGAGCGAACCCCGCCACGCGTTGTCCGGCGGGATGGCCGCACAGCACACAGGGCTCTGGGGCGACAAGCAGCTCCACATCGTCCCCGTCCTCGTCCTGGCCGAGGTCGGGCGTAGACAAAGGGGTGACAGTCGCGGCCGTGCCTGACGTGACGGGCTGCTCCGCAGCCGGCGCCGTCTCGGTCTCGGTCTCGGTCTCGGTCTCGGTCTCGGTCTCGGTCTCGGTCTCGGTCTCGGT
>NZ_BAABCQ010000261.1:0-4582 GCF_039539045.1 Streptomyces marokkonensis | reverse complement strand
TGGCGAGCTTGGCGTTCAGTCCGTCCAGCAGGTAGGCGTATTTGGTGCGGATCTCGCCGGTCGGGTCCCGGCCGCTTTCCCACCCGCTGAGGGTTGAGGGGCTCACGCCGAGCGCGCGTGCCACCTGTGCCTTGGACAGCCGAGCCCGCTCCCGCAGCTCGCGGCGCACGTGGCAGGGCGGGAGTTCGGCCTGAGGGCCGACGGCGTCAAGCAGCGAGTCGATCGCGTCGAAGTCGCTCACCGGCCCGTCCCCCTTGCTTCGGTCCGCACGGTACGCCGCCTGTCGGCGGGCAGCGCCTCGCATGCTCTGGTCGGACCCGCCAGGAGGTCCAGCGCGCCGATGCCGTAGTGCTCGGCCAGGACGTCGACGTCGCGGAGGCTCCAGGAGATGGCGCCCGACTGCCGGCGCGACACCTGTGTCTGCGTCAGTCCCAGCACCCCCGCGACCGACCGCTGCGATTCACCCGTTACCTGCATCAACGCGGCCACCGTCAGCCGCAGCGACTCCTCCAAGCGCAATCCCATGCCACCATCTTACCTGAATTTCATGCAACTTCCGCATCTACATCAGCTTTTCACTATCACTAATGCAGAAAAGCTTTCAGAGGGAGCTGAAGGTTCTCGGGCACCCGGTGTGTCAGCGATCCACGCCGCCGGGATCACGTGGAAGCCGTCGGGTCGCGCGCCGGGCTTCCCGATTCACCTGGCGCGCCTGTTCCACCGCACGATCGGACAGGCACCGCGGGCACACGAGGTCCACGACACGGCGGCGCAGGGCCCGGCGCAGCCGGAGCCCGGGCGGTGGCGGCCACCCACGGCAGTGGCGGCGCACCGTACGCACTCCAGTGCCCAAGAGCGCGGCGACCAGGGAGGCGTTGCCGGCGTAGTGGGCCAGGAGGAACGCCATCTGCGCCTGGTGGCCGGCCCGGAACCGGGCCGCGAACTCGGTGCGCTGCTCTGGCTGGAGGAGGGCGTCGTGGTGTTCGCAGCGCGGCGTCTTCTTGTTGTGCCGTGCGTTGCCCGGCGAGCTGGTGTCCATAGCTCAAGAAGCCTGCCGAGGGCCTCCTGTGGACAGCGGGCTGCCATTGAGGGCTTCTCGCATGCGCCGTCACCGACAGAGGCAGCCGCCCGTCCCTTGCGATTCCGTGCCGCTGCTCCCCGTGCATATTCCAGGCGGAGGCTCCGAACGCCCGGAACCGCCCTGGGCATCACCGCGGTGGCTGAGGACCGGCCGATGCTCCTTCCGGATGCTCGTTGGTCCAGGGCAGGCCGCCAATGTCGAGGCGGCGTCGGGTACGGGTGACGGCTACGTAGGCCAAGCAGGCCTCTTTGTCGTCGATCCGGCGGACGGTTTCCTGCCCCGTGCCGTCCGGCAGCCCGTCGGAGGGTGGGGTGAAGTCGTCGGCGATCTTCACCTCTGCCCATTCCCGGCCTTTGGCCTTGTGCGCGGTGGAGACGGTTACCTCGGCCTGGTCTTCGGGCGCGAGATGCGCCACGGCGGCCAGGATGGCGTCCGCGCCGTGGGTGTCGACCAGGTCGACCAGGGGTTGCAGATCGCGGCCGGCGGGGTCGTAGGCGGCGTAGTCCTGCAGATCGCCCCAGGTGGTGAACAGCACCAGTTCGGGGTGGGTGGTGCGGCGTCCTTCTTTGAGGTCGCGGGCTGCCAGGGCCAGAGCGCGCAGGCTGTCTCCTCCCCCGGCCAGCGCCACCCGGTGTCCGTCGGACAGCAGCTCCATGACCTGGGCCATGGCGCCGACGTTGGTACGGCACAGGACCGCGTCGGGCCGGGTGACGGGCCGAGTTCGGTGGGCACGGCGTCGGCGCCGGTGAGACGGATGGGGGCGTCGGCCAGGTGCAGCCAGCGGTTGGCTTCCTCAGCGAGGCGGGGGCCGAAGCGGAAGGACCGGGACAGGGCGAGCTGGGTGCCGTCGAAGCCGGCCATGACGTTTTTGGCGCCGCGCCAGTGGTAGATGGCCTGGGCGGAGTCGCCGACCATGGTGTCCTGGGCCTCGTCCAGGAGCAGGAAGTCGGCGTCGATCTTCGGCTGGGTGAGGGCCCAGATCTTGAGGTAGTGGTCGTGGCCGAAGCGGACGGCGCCTTCGTCGGGGTGCTGCAGGTCCAGCCACGCCTTGCGGGCGAACGGGACGAGGTGGGCGGCGAGTTCTGCGTGCAGGCTGGGCTCTTCCAGGCCGCGCAGCTGGGGGACGTGGTGGCGGGTGATCGTCGCGTCGGCCGTGTGGCAGAAGCGGGCCACGGTGCGCAGGGTGACATAGGAGAGGGTCTTTTGGGACAGGTCGCGGTCGCCGACACGGATGGCTTTGGTGATGCCGAGGGCTTGGCCGGTCTGCCAGGCGGGGCGGCGGGGGCGCCCAGGCGGCTGGTGTAGCGGTGGCCGACGGCGGCGTAGGCCAGTGCGTGGGCGGTCTTGCACAGGACGCTTTTGGGGAAGCGTCTGGTGGCGTCCTGGGCGATGGCCCGGTTGTAGGCGAGGTAGCGGCCGCGGCGCTGGGTGGCGTGGGCGAGCTGGGTCAGGGTGGTGGTCTTGCCGGTGCCCGCGCCGGCTTGCAGGGACAGGTGTTCGCCGGCATGGAAGGCGTCGGCTGCGGCGGCCTGTTCGTCGGTCGGGTTCAGCACGGCGCGGCTCCGGAGGTGCGGGTCAGGCAGTGCCCGACGGCCGTGATGAGATGGGCTGGGGTGGTGTGGTGTGGGCAAGCAGGTGCTGCAGGGCTCGTTCGAGGCGGTCGGCCTCGGCGGCGGCGTGCTGGGCAAGGTCCTGGTGAACGGCCAGCTCCAGGAAGCGCTGGGGTGTTTGTGCTGCTCGGTCGGCCGCTGCCCTGAGGGCGGTGTGTGCGGCGGACGCGAAGGCCACGTTGAGGAGGATCTTGCCGCTTCGGTCGGGGTAGTGCGTGGTGATGACGTCGACGGGCAGCCGTGTGCCGATCTGGCGGTGCAGTCGGGTGATGGCCTTTCGAGGGGTCTTGGCGCGTACGACGGTCATGAGCCGGGTGGCGTCGCGGTCGGGGGCGAGCCGCATCGTGCGGGCGGCGTGTTGAAGTTCGGCCGTGGTGAGGGGCCGGGTCAGGGTGATTTCCAGGGCGTGGTGCGCCATCGTCACGCCTGGTCGCCGGGGGCATGCGGGAGGCGGGTGCGGATGTGGGCTGCGTGCAGGAGTGGGTCGAAGACCTGCCATCCGGCCAGGGCGAGGTCGGCGGCGTTCGGCGCTGCGGCATGGGCGGGGCAGTGCTGGGTGCGCCAGCGCAGCTGCTCGCCGTACGGCAGGCGGCTGAGGTCGTAGACGGCCATCGGTCCGGTGGGCAGGGTGAGTTGGCCGCGCTGGGGGCCGGCTGGCAGGAGCTTCCAGATCCCTTTGGGGGTGCCGGGAGCCAGTACGGGCAGCGGACAGCGGCGGCGGTGCCGGGTCTGGGCCACACACCGAATGTCCTCGATCGGCCGGTCGGCGAGACAGCGGCCCAGCAGCAGCTGTACGACGGGGCGGGCAGGCCGGGCGCTGCTGGCGTTCGGCTCGGGCGGGGGCGGCGCGGCCGGGGCGAAATCCCCTGAGTCGATCAGGCGGCGGGATCGGACGCCGAGTCGGCGGCGCATCTCCTCGACGTGGGAGGTCAGGCGGAGCGTCGGGATGCGGGCCGGGCAGAGCACGGCGTGCGGGATGCGGCACCAGGCGCTGCCGTCACCGTGCGGGTGGGCGATGCCGCAGCTCAGGTGCCAGCGGCAGGAAACGGGGACGAGGGCAGCGGCCAGTTCGGCGGGGTGCAGGGCGATGGGGCGCTGGTCTGTGCGCTGGTAGAAGTCGATGGGGTTGCCGCACGCGCGGCAGCGGCCGCTCTGGCCGGTGCGCAGCAGGCGGCTGGGGCTGGTGGCGGCCACGCGCAGCGGGCGTCGGGGCCGGGTGTCGCGGGGGCTGCCGTCCCAGCGGCATGCGGTGGAGGTGGAGTTGGGGCACATGGCGGTGAAGGTGCCAGGCGGCGCGCCGCCGCACCGGGACGGCTGCTCACGGTGTCCTACGGATGGCGCAATCCCGGGGAACGCCCGCACGAGTGAGCGAACCTGCGATCGAGGACGGGTCGCCTGTTCAGGTGATGTCGCACCGGGGCGAGGGAGGCGCCTGACGGGCGGTTCACAGTTGCGGCGTGCCGGGTGGGGCATGGTCTGCGCAGAGGGAGCCGAGGAGCTCGTCGATGGGGACGCCGAGGGCGTGGGCGAGGGCGTGCCAGGTGGTGACGCTGCCGATGGTGCGGCCGTGTTCCAGGTCGATGAGGGTGCGCCGGGCCAGACCGCTGCGGCGGGCGAGTTCGTCGAAGGTCCAGTTGCGCTCGACCCTCAGGCGCGCGAGCGTCACGCGCAGCGCGGCGAGGTCGGGGTCGGGCGGCAAGATCGTCACCCCACCATCCGACGGTGCAGAACCCTGCCCTGTGCAGACCCTCTGCACTATTTGCTAGGGAAGGGGTGACGTCGGCGGTGAAGCTTCCCCTTGATCGTGGACACCTGGAGACTGGGATCTTGAGGTTCCAGAGGAAGTAGCACCAGGTGGCAAGCAAGTACCGAAGCGGGTGCACCGAGGAGT
>NZ_BAABCQ010000260.1:0-7344 GCF_039539045.1 Streptomyces marokkonensis | reverse complement strand
CTCGCACCCGGCGGCCGGGTCTTCGTCGGCGACGTACGCGACCTGCGCCACCACCGGACCTTCGCGGCGGCCGTCGCCCTGCACGGCGCCGACCCCACCGCCGACCTCGCGGCGCTGCGCACGGCCGTCGAACGGGAGGTCATGCTGGAGAACGAACTCCTGCTGTCCCCCGACTTCTTCGCCGGACTGCCCGCCGAGATCCCCGCGCTGAAGGCGGCCGACATCGGCCTCAAGCGCGCCGTTCACCCCAACGAGATGAGCTGCTACCGCTACGACGTCGTCCTGCACACCGACCCGGTGGCCGACGACACGGTGCCGCAGCCCCCCGCCCTGCGCTGGGGCCGCGACATCACCGGCCTGGACCGACTCGCCGACGCCCTCGGGGACGGCACCGGCCTGCGCGTCGCCCGGGTGCCCGACGCCCGGACCGCCGCGCACCGGGCCGCCGTCGCCGCCCTCGACAATGGCAGCGACCTCGAGGTGGTCCTCGCCCGGCTGCACGGCCCGGCCCCCGCCGGACTGCCCGGCCCCGAGGACTTCCACCGGGCCGCGGAACGCCTCGGACACCGCGCCGCCCTCGTCCCGGTACCGGGCGAACCGGGCGCGTACGACGTACTGCTGCTGCCGGGTACGGCGGACCACGCCCCGCTCGGCCGGTACCGGGCCCCGGCGGAGGCCGCGGCGCTGCCGCTGTGGGCGCACGCCGGCGACCCGCGCCGGGCGGACGACCACGCAGCGCTCGTCGCCCGGGTCCGCGCCGACCTCGCCGAGCGCCTCCCGGAGTACATGGTCCCCCGCTTCTTCGCGGTCCTCGACCGGCTGCCGCTCACCCCCAACGGCAAGGTCGACCACCGGGCCCTGCCCGCGGTGGGCCGGCGCACCACGGCTCCCGGCCGGCCCCCGCGCTCCCCGCAGGAGGAAGTGCTGTGTGCCCTGTTCGCCGAGGTGCTGGGCGTGCCGTCGGTCGGCGTCGACGACGACTTCTTCGCCCTGGGCGGGCACTCGCTGCTGGCCGCCCGGCTCATCAACCGGGTTCGTGCCGCGCTGGGCACCGAACTGGCCGTGCGCGCCCTGTTCGAGACGCCGACGGTGGCCGGTCTCGCCGACCGCCTGGGCGTGTCCGACGGCTCCGACGCCTTCGACGTGATGCTGCCGCTGCGCGCCGGCGGCGACCGGGCACCGCTGTTCTGCCTGCACCCCGCCGGTGGCGTGAGCTGGGTGTACTCGGGCCTGCTGCGCTGGCTCGACCCCGGCAGGCCGGTCTACGGCATCCAGGCCCGCGGCCTGACCCGGCCGGGCGCCACGCCTGCGACCATCGCCGAACTCGCCGCCGAGTACGCCGACGAGATCCGGGCCGTGCAGCCGGCCGGGCCCTACCACCTGCTCGGCTGGTCGCTCGGCGGGCTCCTCGCCCACGCCGTCGCCGCCACCCTGGAGGCGCGGGGGCAGAAGGTCGCCACCCTCGCCCTGATGGACGCCTAC
This sequence comes from Streptomyces marokkonensis, assembly GCF_039539045.1. Lineage (NCBI taxonomy): Bacteria > Bacillati > Actinomycetota > Actinomycetes > Kitasatosporales > Streptomycetaceae > Streptomyces > Streptomyces marokkonensis. The sequence goes on along the minus strand of NZ_BAABCQ010000260.1, from coordinate 5,862 downwards.
CCCGACATCGAACGGCCCGCCGGGGAACAGGACCCGGCGGAGCTGACCCGGGGCATCCACCAGGTGCTGCTCACCGAGGCGGGCGTCGACCCGGCCCGCGCGCAGGACCGGGACCTGGACCGCGCCGAGGTGGTCGCCCTGCTGAAGGAGGGCGGCACGGCCCTGGCCGGCCTGATGGACGAGGACCGCGTCGAGGCGTTCACGGACGTCTTCGTGCACTGCAGCCGGATGATGTTCGACCGGCCCCTGGGGGCGGTCCGCAGCGACGTGCTGTTCTTCGCGGCCACCCGCGGCGGCATCGACGGCGCCCCGGGCGCCGACCGCTGGCGCCGCTACACCACGGGCACGCTCGCGGTGCACGAGGTGGCCTGCTCCCACGCCCAGATGGTCGAGCCGGAACACATCCGGGCCATCGGCACCGTGCTCGCCGCCCACCTCGACTCCGCCGGCTGACCGCCGTCCGTCCCGCCGGCGACCCGCCCGGGCCGCCGACCCAGCCCCCACCCCACCGACCCCGAACCGTGCGCCCGGCCCGCCGGCGTCACCCGAGGAGAGAACCATGACCAATCCGTTCGAAGATTCCGAAGGCCGCTTCCTCGTGCTCGTCAACGACGAGGGCCAGCACTCGCTGTGGCCGGTCTTCGCCGACGTGCCCGAGGGCTGGACCGTCGCCCACGGCGAGGACAGTCGGCAGGCCGCGCTGGACTGGATCGAGAGCCACTGGACCGACATGCGGCCCAGGAGCCTGGCCGCCCGCCTCGAGGGCGCGGCGGCGGCAGGCGCGGCCGACGAGGGGGCGGCGGCGTCGTGACGGCACCCCGCGCCGTTGCCCCGCCCTCCCCGCCGTCACCGGACCACGACGCGCGCCGCCTCGGGGCCCGCCTCGACACACTCCGCCGTCATCTGGGCCGGCTGCCGCCCAAGGCCGCCCGCTCGCCGGCCGAACAGCGCACGGCGGGGGGCATCCTCGCGGACGGCCGCGCCGAGCGCGAGCAGTTCCTGGCCCGCCACGCACCCGCCGTCTACGCCCGGCTCACCGACGACCTGCGCAGCCCCCTGCGGGTGGCCGACCTGCTGGCCGCCGCCGCCGAGCACTATCCCGGCCTCGTCCCCGGCGAGGCGGACCTGGCCGCGGAGAGCGGCAGGGCGCAGCGCGACAAGGAGGGCTGGGAGATCGACCAGGGCCTCTTCGTCGGCCGGGTCCTGGACGATCCGCTCAGCGGCCGTCACCTCGTGCACGCCATGGTCCGGCCCCGTGACCGGGCCGGGTGGCTGCTCGACGAGTTCCGCCAGCAGGACACCGTCGACCTCGGTCTCGTGGCGGTGCACCACAAGAACGGCGTCGGCCACGTCGTCTTCCAGAACCACCGGTACCTCAACGCGGAGGACGACGCCTCCAACCAGGCGCTGGAGACCGCCGTGGACCTCGTCCTGCTGGACGACCGCATCGACGTGGGCGTCCTGCGCGGCGGTGTCGCCACCCACCCCAAGTGGGCCGGACGGCGTGTGTACGGAGCCGGTATCAACCTCACGCACCTGCGCCAGGGCCGTATCTCCCTGGTCGACTTCTTCCTCGACCGGGAGCTGGGCGCGGTGAACAAGATGTACCGCGGACATCCGGGCGACTTCACTGCGGAACCCGAGCCGCGCAGCCTGTGCGAGAAGCCGTGGATCTCCGCGGTGGATTCCTTCGCCATCGGCGGGGGCTGCCAGTTCCTGCTCGTCATGGACCACGTGGTCGCGGAGCACGGCTCCTACGTCAACCTGCCGGCCGGACGCGAGGGCATCATCCCCGGCTGCGGGGTGATGCGGCTGCCCCGCTTCGTCGGCGAGGCCGTCGCCCGGCAGGCCGTCCTCTTCAGCCGGGACATCCCGGTCGACAGCCCCGAGGGGCGGATGGTCGTCGCGGACGCCGTCCCGGCGGAGGAGATGGAGGCCGCGGTGGACCGGGCGGTGGAGGGACTGCGCGCCACCGGCCTGTCCAGCGTCCTCGCCAACCGCAGGGCCATGCGGATCGCGGGCGAACCCCTGGACACCTTCCGCACCTACATGGCCAACTACGCGCGCGAACAGGCCCTCTGCGCCTACAGCCAGACCGTCTTCGACAACCTGGACCGCAACTGGGGCCGCTGAGCGGCGTTTCCGCGGCGACAAAGCGCCCCCGCCCCTTCCGCGCAGGGGCCGGGGGCGCTCGTGTGCCGCCCTGCGGTGCGCTCAGGCACCGCCCGGCCGGCCGGCGACGCCCCAGCGGGCCGGTGGCATCCCCTGGAGGACCACCCAGGTCTGCTCCCGGGCGTCGTCGCCCAGGACCCGGGCCACGGCGTCGGTGAGTTCCGCGATCAGCTCCCGCTCCGTGGCGGCGTCCTCGAGCCGGCTCTCGAACAGTTTGACCTCGATCAGTGGCATGTGCGGTGGGCTTCCTTCCGTGTGGTCCTCATGGACGTGCGGGGGGACGCGGCGGGGTGCGGTTCAGGCGGCCACCACCGACGCGAGGGCGTCGTCCAGCGCCCACACGAGGTGGTCGACCTGTTCGTCGCTCAGGCCGGGGTGGCAGGGCAGGTTGACGTGCTCCTCGAACCAGAGGCGCTCGGCCACCGGGCACTCCCCGTCGCGGTGGCCGCGGGCCCGCCACTCGGGCAGCAGATGCATGGGGAAGTAGCGGAGGGCGATCTGCACCCCGCGCTCGTCGAGCCCCCGCACCAGCTTCTCCCGCACCTCCGGCCCGGCGGAGACGAAGAACGTGTAGAGGTGGTAGGCGTGTTCACCCGGGGCCGGACGCGGGACCCGGCACTGCGGGAAGCGGGCGAGGACCTCGTCGAGCCGCGCCGCGACCGCCCGCCGGCGGGCCACCAGGGCGTCCATGCGGTCCAGTTGCACCGTGCCGACCGCGCACGCCGCCTCCGACAGCGTGGCGTTGGTGCCGTGCCGCAGCACCGACGTGCAGTCCTTGGCGTACACCGACGAGGAGTACATCATCCACGGCAGCAGCCCCGGCGCGCCGACCGCCTGCGCGGACCGGTACTGCCCGTCGGCCTCGTTGGACCGGAGCCGGTCCACCCGTTCCGCCCAGTCGTCCCGGCCGAGCGTGATCATGCCGCCCTCGCCGAGGGTGGTGATGTTCTTCGAGGCATGGAAGCTGAAACAGCCGATGTCGCCCAGCGAACCGGGCACACGGTCCCGGTAGCGGCTACCCAGCGCGTGCGCGCAGTCCTCGATCACGGTGATGCCCCGGGGCCGGGTCAGCGCCATGACCCGGTCCATGTCGGCCGGCCAGCCGCCGTAGTGCACGAGCACGACGGCCCGGGTGCGATCGGTGATCAACTTCTCGAGCCGGTCGGGGTCCACGTTGAGGGAGACCGGGTCGACGTCGCAGAACCGGACCGTCGCCGGGGAGGAGAGCAGGGGCTGCACGCTCGCCTGGAACGTCTGCGGGGTGGCGACGACCTCGTCGCCCTCCGCCAGGTCGAGCAGGTGCACGGCCAGCTCCAGCGCCACCGTGCCGCTGGTCACCGACAGCGCGCGACGGGCACCCGTGTGCCGGGCGAACCGCCGCTCGAACTCCAGGCGCAGCTCACCCGACGACAACGGTGCCGAGGAGGTGACCAGTCCGGACAGGGCGGCGGCCTCGGCGTCGCCCAGCACACTGCCCCGGTGGGCGGCGGGCACGGCGTAGCGCGACGCCGGCCGTGTCGGATAGGGGCTCTGCGCCGACGGCGCGGACGGCGTGGCCGAGGAACGGGTCCGGGAGGCGGACGGCTGCTGTGACACCGCTCAGCCCTCCGACCCGCCGGTCCGGGAACGCAACCGCGTCTTGTCCACCTTGCCCAGGCCCGTCAGGGGGAAGGAGTCCATCAGCACCAGGCGCTCGGGCAGCTTGAAGTCGGCGAGGCCGCGCGCGGTGAGGAACGCCTTCAGCTCGGCCAGCGTCGGCGGCTCGCCCTCCGGGACGACGCACGCGCAGACCCGCTCGCCGAGCAGCGGGTCGGGCACCGGGACCACCGCGGCCTGCTGCACCCGCTCGTGGGCGCCGACGTGGCGTTCCACCTCGGTGGCCGACACCTTGTCGCCGCCGCGGATGATGACGTCCTTGACCCGCCCCTCGACCACGACGTCGCCCTGCCCGGTCAGCCGGACCAGGTCGCCGGTGCGGTAGAAGCCGTCCTCGTCGAAGGCCTTCGCGTTGTGCTCGGCGGCCCGGTAGTAGCCGCGCAGGGTGTACGGGCCGCGGGTGAGCAGTTCGCCCGCGGTCCCGGGCGGCACCGGACGGCCCTCGGCGTCCACCACGAGCAGCTCGTCCTCCGGCGAGACCGGGCTGCCCTGCACCGTCGTCGTCCGCTCCGTGTCGTACCCCTCGCGGGTCAGGCACAGCAGTCCCTCCGCCATGCCGAACACCTGTTGCAGGGTGCAGCCGAAGGCCGGCCCGACGCGCCGCGCCACCTCGGGATGGAGCTTGGCGCTGCCGATCTGCACGGTCCGCAGCGAGGACAGGTCCCGGTCGATCCACTCCACGCCGTCCAGCCACAGGTGGGCGATGGTGGGAACGACGGAGGTGAGGGTGACGCCCTCCCGCTCGATCAGCTCGAAGCACTCCTCGGGACCGGTGCCGGTGGCCAGTACGACGGTGCCTCCGGCCGCCAGGACCCCGATCACACCGGGGCAGCCCCAGGTGAAGTTGAACGGCAGCGGCAGCACCGCCAGATACACGCAGTCCCGGTCCACCGCGCAGATCTCCGCGGAGGTCCGGACCTGGTACAGGTAGTCGTCGTGGGTGCGCGGGATCAGCTTCGGCAGCGCCGTGGTCCCGCCGGACAGCAGGAAGAAGGCCGCGTCCCCCGCACCAGGTCCGTCCTCCTCCGCGCCCGGCGACGGCTCGTCGTCCGCCTCGGAGAGCGCCTCGAACGAGGTGAACGGGCCGGGATCGCCGACCACGAACACCTCGCGCAGCGACGGGACCGCCGCCTCCACCTCGCCGGCGAGCGGGCGGTAGTCGAAGCCGTGGTACCGGTCGGCGACGACGTAGGCCATCGCCTCCGCGTGGCCGCAGAGGTGGAGGACCTCGCTGCTGCGGTGGGCGGGCAGGGCGTGCACCGGCAGCGCCCCGACGCGGTAGAGCGCGAAACTGAGCGCCACGAACTCGACGGTGTTGGGCAGCTGGACCACGACCCGGTCGCCGCGGCCGATGCCGCGCGCCCGCAGCCCGCGCGCCAGCCGGTCGACCCAGGCGTCCAGTTCCCCGTAGGTCAGCCGGCGCTCCCCGCCCACCAGGGCCACTCGGTCCCGGTGGCGGCCGGCCCAGTCGCGCAGCTCACCGCCGAGCGTGCGCCCCTGCCACAGGCCGAGCTTTTGGTACCTCTCGGCCGTCTCCTGCGGCCACTCGACGCATCCCTCAAGCACATCGGCTCCTTCGACGACGGATCAGGTGTTCTCCCGCACCGCGGCGGCACACCGACGGAATTCCGGACTGAGACGGATGGGGTGGATGGGACGGAGGCCGGTGCGGGAACGCCAGGCAGGAAGTGCCGAATTCACGGGAATCGCTTTTCTTTCCCCGTCTTCCCCTGTTCTGCTACGGTGCCGGGCATGGACAAAACAATTCCGCAGACATCCGAGGAACTCCGAGAAGTGCTGGCCGGAATCATCGGCGTGGAACCGGCCGACATACGGGACGACAGCGTTCTGTTCGAGCTGGGACTCGACTCGGTCACGGCGCTCATGCTCATCAACTCCTGGCGTCGTGCCGGACTGCCCGCCCCGTCCCAGGAGTTCATCGACGCGCCGACGGTCGGGCACTGGTGGAACCTCATCGCCACGTCCTGAACCGCGCCTCGGCCGGATATCCTCCCTGACGCTGCCGACACTATG
>NZ_BAABCQ010000259.1:0-7372 GCF_039539045.1 Streptomyces marokkonensis | reverse complement strand
TGCGGTGCAGGGCGGCGTTGGCCTGCCGGTCGCCGCCGTAGTTGAGCCGGCGCGTTCTCCGACGCCCGGAGGAGTACTCGATGGGGCTGACTCCGCAAAGGGCAGCAAAGGACGCCTCCGTGTTCAGCCGCTCGGGATTGTCCCCCATAGTGATCAGGAGAGTGACGGCGCTGTCCGGACCGATGCCTACCGGCACGAGCAGCTGTGGGGCATGACGTTCGACGAGCCGGGTCAGGCGTTGGTTGAGCTCATTGATCTGTCCGGTGAGCTGTTCGATGCGTTCGGCGAGCATGCGCAGCGTCATGTGGGTGGCCTGGGCCACCGCGTCCTCGTCTCCCCCACCACCATCGTGCGGGCCGAGGCGCGCACAGGTGCGGAACAGCTCGGCGTTGCCGAGGCTCGACATGCGTTCCCGCAGGGCGGGGTCGGCGATGACCAGGACGGCCTTGAGCTGGTTGATCGCCTGGGTACGGGCCTTGACCGCGGAGTCCTTGGCAAGCTTGAAGATCCGGGCGCTGTGCACCGGACCGTCGCCGGATTTCGTCCGAGCTCGGGCGCGACCGCTGAGCACGGCTCGCGCTGCGGCCTGGGCATCGAGCGGGTCCGACTTGCCGAGCAGCCGGCGGGCCGAGCGGTCGGGCCGGTTCACTTCGAACACCTGAATCTGCTGAGCGAGCAGATAACGGGACAGGCCCGCGCCGAAGGTGCCGGTGCCCTCCACGCCGGCCCGGCGCACCGTCCCCCGTTTGCGGGCCCAGACAAGCAGTTGTCGGTAGCCGGCCGCAGTCGCGGGAAAGGACTCGGTTCCCAGGACCTTCCCGAGCGGGGAGATCACGGCGGCGACATGCACCTCGCCGTGCGTGTCCACGCCCAGGACGACCTCGCGCCGACCGAGAGGATCCGTGCTCGAGGAGGTGCTGCATTGTCGGGTCTTCATGGTGGTCGTCCTCCCACGTGATGACGTGCTGGCTGGGTGGATGGCACCGGCCTGCTCGGGCGGTCTGAACCGTGATGGCGCCTGATCGTGGCAAGGCCCCTATGGGGACACGCCCTGTGGCTCGGTGGCAGGCAGCATCCCGCGACGACAGTCGACAGGTCCGTGACTGGACACTTCGGTCATAGATCTCACGAGTCAGACCCCGTCCGGGATGTCGCTGCACAACCGTCCCATCGAACCCGGCACAGCGGCATGACTCGATCATTGCCGGATGGCTTCGCCCGAACCGATGCTCAATCTGATCAGGCGGATTGACAAGGCGTTGCCTTTCATCCACTCCTGACCGGTATTGACGGGGAGGCGTCACGCAAGGAGGTAGTGACCTCACCGGCTACGGCAGCGGCCCCACTCCGTAATCAGCACCCCGATGGGGCCCATTCACCGCAAGGGGGCTCCTGGTTCTGGATCGACTGCGGACCCACCCACAAAAGGCGTCTGTACCTGTTGCGACCAGGCCGCTGCCCTCGTCTCGAATAGGGCACCCGCCATCAGAAGGCAGCGGCGCCACACTGAGGGTCACGTCCGCTGGAGTGGTGTATCGACGGCCACTCGGTGGCCTCGGTGATCTCGTGCGAGGCTATGCGGTGAGTTCGGTAGGCACGGCGGGGTCGTGGTTTCTGACTCGATCGGGCCAGGACCGCACCGACGAGCCGGATGACGGCGGTGCGGTCGGAGAAGATGCCGACCACGTCGGTGCGGCTGGGGGCACCTCCCGCGGCGCAGCCGTGGGGGAGGATCTCCTCGTGTGCCGTTCCTGCGGGTTGTTCAACCAGATCTGTCGCTAGATCTGAAGGCCAGCAGGTCGTGCCGGGCCGCGCCCAAGTACGCACCCAAGGGCGATCCGGTCCAGGTCGAGGACCACCACTTATCTGCGCAAGTTGTGCACTATGGACATCCTCGCGAGGCGTTGGGCGACGTCAGCAGATCCTCGATCGGCAACACGGTCCGCGAGATCCGCCCCCTGCTCGCCGAAGCCGGACTCCTCCCGTCCCCGGCCAGTACCCGCTACCGATCCGCCGCTGATCTCCTCACCGCAGCACAAAACGAAGGCGCCACCCCGACAGGTTGATTCCTTACGGCTTCAGTGGGTGCGGCAGCGCTGTCAGGAGGCGCCAGGCAGGACCGCGTCGATCGCGTCCACCAGGCCGGCACGGGCGCTGGAGGCGACGAGCTGGACGCCGGACAGGCTGCGGGTGATCGTGCTGCCGCGGCCCGGATGTGGTGGGCATGATGAGACGGCCGGTTCGGCTGCTGCGCCCTCCTCCGCGGCCAGGTCCGCTTTGAGTGCCGCAATTCCTCGCCTGGTACGCCGATGGCACGGCCCTACTGGCCGACTGCCCAGCTGCCCGGATGCCAGCCGGCCGAGAGCATGCCGACGGCACCGGAAAGGTGCCTCGCACGCGGTCCGCTGACGAAGCCCGAGCGCATGGCATGTCAGTGGCAGGTGTGAGGATGACGGTATGTCATACACAGACGAGTTCCGGACTTTCGCCCGTGAACACGGCGTCTCCGACGACGCCATCACCCGCATCATGTGGTGCATGCAGCCGTCCGTACACCTGGACATGGTCGATCCGGCGGCTGTCGGCCCTCACGACATCGTGGTCGGTCACACCGGCGGCCTGCCCGAGCTGCCCACCAGTGTTCCCTGGGAGGGCGGGGAAGTCTATGTCGCCGGCCTGGACCTGGCCGCGATACCGGAGCAGCCCCTGTCCCTCAATTTTCCCCGTGAGGGACACCTGTTGTTCTTCACGAACGTCGGCTACGAGGACGACGAGTCCGCACCGGTGGTGTACGTACCGCCAGGCACCGAGACGACCGTACGACCCGCACCCGCGGGCGTCTCGGTCATTGCCCCGTACAACACGTGGACAACACAGGTCCTTAAGCGCCGGACACTGGTCTACCGCCCCGGTACATCATGGGACCCCCTGGGCTGGGCATGGGCTCCCGAGCACCAGTACGACCATCCCCGGGCTTTGATGCCTGACCTCGATGACGTCCACGAGGACGACAGGGAGACGCTCCGTCCGCTTCTGGAGGCGATCACGGAGTACGCCGAGCGAGTCGGGAGTATCCCCTTCGTGCATCGGACCTGCACCCTGCGGGGGGAGTTGTTGAGTCCTCGGGACTACTGGTGCCAGTACGGCAGGGAGTTCTTGGAGCGGTGCGAAGAAGCTGTGGTCACGCTGAGAGATACGCCGGAGAGGTTCGACGAGCTGTATGCCGAGGGTCTGGAGAAAGCGTGGTGGAAGGAGGGCGGCCCCTGGCTGAACCTCTTGGAGTTCGGCGAGTCCGAAATGTTCGACACCGGCGACGGCGAGGTGAGTTGGATCATCCGCCGTGAGGACCTTCTGGCGCAGCGCTTCGACCGCGTCATGCAGTCCTATTACTGCTGAACATTCCCTCTTCTCCCTGCGACGCCGGGCGGGTGTCGGAGCCGTGCGCCCAGGTCGGAAGCTCAGTTCGCGCAGCCGACCGACCCGCATCATTGCTCCATCTCGCCGACTGCCCGACGGGCGCCGTCGAGGCCCTACTCGGCACCGGCGTCCGCGTCGGCACGGTGCTCATCATCCGCCTGGCGAGCATCGCTGCCGACCGCTCTTCGACCGCTCCCGGTACCGGAAGACGGGCGCGGGGCGGCCGTCGACGGACCGGTGGTTCGTGCACCGGCCACCCCGGACCGGAGATGCCGACGGCGGAGCGCGTCGGCGTAGGTCTGTCCCGAACGTGACACACCAGCGACGGACCGTCTCATGCGAGGCGATCGCGCGGGGGCGTGTGCGCGAGCCGCCGGGGTCAGCCCAGCCAGTGGTGCTCGACCTTGTCGAACCGTCTGGCGTGGAGGTCGTCGCGGCTGATCAACCAGCTGATGTCACCGTCCATCCAGCCGTACTGCAGCGACTCCATGTTGAAGGTCGCGAGGTGCAACAGCGGTTGTTCGGGCAGCTCCCGCCACGCCCGGTCGTACACCTCGTCGAACCGCTCCGGGTCGTCCCGGAGTGCGAGGACCGCCTCCTCCCGCAGACGCTGGAACGCCTCGGTGACGTAGTCCCAGCTGTCGTGGACGTTCCGCTGCACCCCCCGCAGTTTGTCGGTGCTGTTGTTCATGGCCGGCCGGACGCCGACCTTGGCGGCGTACTCCTCGACGGCGGCCTCCAGCCGAGCCTGCCACTCGGCCTCCTCGTCCTCCACCTCGTCCCAGATGCCCCCGTACTCCTCGCCGATCAGCCAGGCGTGGGCGTCCCAGGCGTCGTCGCGGGAGGCCACCATGGTCCTGCGCTCCAGTACCATGTGGGAGGACCCGAAACGCAGGTCCAGTTCGCTCGGGACGGGCACCGGGGCCACAGCCGTCTCGGTCCCGGGCGGTATGTAGAGCGCCTTGCCGCCGCCCGCGTCCGACCAGGTGAACAGCAGGAGATGCCCCTCCCGGGGCAGCCCGTCGTCGAACAGCGTCCGGGGCACCGCCGCGAGGTCGAAGGAGGCGACGAAGACGCCGCCCATGTCCCACTCCATGTCCAGGGGCAGCTCCGGCGCCCCTCCGATGTAACCGATCACCCGGTCATCGGGCCGGACACTCCCCGGGGTCTTCCAGTCGAAGTACACCGCCGGCTCCATGCTCCACAGCAGGCGGGTGATGGCGTCGTCGGAGACGCCGTGCCGCCGGGCGAAGGCCCGGAAGGCGCTGCTGCGGGACGTCTGCCCCACAGGATCTCCGGAGGGTCCGACGGTGCTGGTCCAGTTGTCCACGAAGTCGCTTTCTGACGAGGGATCGGTGACCGGCACCGTTCGGGCGGGCCCGATGCCTGATCAACACGGTAAGGCACCCCTCCGACAACGTCCTCGCATCCAACTACCAGCGGCCCTACGGCTGTCCACACACCGCGTCGCCCTTCGGCCATCGCCGCCCGTGGCCGAGGTCCGCTGTCCCACCAGCCGACCGCGGACCTGCATCAGCACCGCCGCTGTGAACGCCGAGTCCCACCGCGAACAGCTGGCAGTGCCCCCTGCTCTCCGAGCCGGCCATTCGGGCTGTCGGGCGGGTCATGGCTGAAGCAGGCCGACGATCTCCCCCTCGGTGAGGGCACGGTCGAAGACCGTGACGTCCTTGATGCTGCCCGGGAAGTGATCGACCGGCCTCCCGCCGTAACGGCCCCGGCCGATGACGAAGGGCCCCTCGGACCAGATCAGGATCCTGTCACGGATCGCGCCCTCCTGGACGCCGTTCACGAAGAGGCGCAACTCACCGGCGACGCTGTCGCAGACACCGGTCAGGTGGGTCCACGCACCGGCGACCGGTACGGACATCGACGTGACGCGCAGGTCCGGGCGGGCGAAGGCCCAGCGGCCCTCGTCGGAGGAGTACTGGAGGTAGAAGCCGCTGGTTTCCTCGCCGTCCTGGCTGACCGCGGTGACGAAGTGGGGAGGGATCACACCGAGCCGGACCCACGCGCCGACGGTGAAGCTGCCGCGTGCCGTGTCGATCAGCGCGCCTTCGGTGGCCACTTCGCTGCTGAACCCGTTGAACTCGGCGCCCTCACCGTGGCGCGTTGCCCATCTGACCGCCGTGGCCGTGGCGTGGTGGCGTCCGACGGCGTCCGTTGCTCGCGTTCCGGACCGTTCGTCGAGCCGCCAGGCCGCGACGGGGCGAGGCGCTGCGGACACCGAACCGGGGCCGGGCACGGCTCCCGCGGAGACCGGCGAGTACCCGTGCGCCGGACCGAACCCGGATGCGGGAACCGCTTCCTCCGCGTGGACGCCGGAGGCCGGGGCCATCACGTCGCGACGAAGGGACCGGCGGGGGTCGCCCGGCGCGGACGCCCGCCCGTCGGACGGCCCCGACGGGGAGAGCGGCGCCCCGGCGTACTGGGTGAACAGCTCCGCGAGGGTGGCGGGCCGCGTGGGCCCACCGGTCTCTCCGGCGGTGGCCGGCCAGCCGGCTGCCGGCATACGCGGGGCCCAGGGAGCGGCCGGGGCCACCCGGCGGAGAATCTGCTGCGGCGCGGGGCGCAGTGCCGGTTCCTTGGCCAGGCAGTCGGCCAGCAGGGCGCGCAGCTCGGGGTCCGGGACGCCCTGAAGGTCCGGGGGCTCGTACACCACGCGGTAGAGCATGGCGGGCGCCGATCCCACGCCGAACGGACCGGTCCCGGTGGCGGCGAAGGCGAGCACCGCGCCCAGGGAGAAGACGTCGCTGGCCGCGGTGATCTCGCCGTCGGCGACCTGCTCGGGGGACATGAAGCCCGCCGAGCCGATGGTGGCCCCGGTCCTGGTGAGGGCGGTGGCGTCGAGCGCGCGGGCGATGCCGAAGTCGATGACGCGCGGGCCGTCGTCGGTGAGCAGCACGTTGGAGGGCTTCAGGTCGCGGTGCACCAGGCCGGCCCGGTGGATGGAGACCAGGGCCTCGGCCAGACCCGCGGCCAGCGCGGCCAGCGTCACCGGGGGCAGGACCCCCTGTTCGGCGACCGCCTGGTGGAGCGAGGGGCCGGGGATGTAGCTGGAGACCATCCAGGGCTGTTCGGCCTCCGTGTCGGCGTCGATCACGGGGGCGGTGAAGGCTCCCCCGACCAGACGCGACGCCTCCACCTCGCGTCGGAACCGGTCCCGGAACTCCGGCTCGTGCACCAGCGACGCGTGCACCACCTTGATCGCCACGGACCGGCCGCTCGGCGAACGCCCCAGGAAGACCCGCCCCATGCCGCCTTCACCCAGTCGACCCACCACCCGGTAGTCACCCAGGGAGTCCGGATCTCCCTGTTCCAACGGCTGCACCACGACGAACTCCTCCCGTACACACGCATCGGACCGACGCAGCTTACGGGAGCGCAGTCTTGCCGACGGCCGGGCAACTGCCGTATCGCGATGCGTCGTTAAGGACGCAGGCCATCGTTGGGACAGCTATCGGCCGGCCGTGGGGAGGTGCCAGAAGGTACGAGGTGTACCTCCGGTAGCTCTGCGGGGGTAGGCGGGCATGCCCCGGGCCGCGTGGGGACGCTGCCGGTGCGTCACGGAGCATGCCGTACACCGAAAGGGCCTGTGTGGCCCGGCACTTTTGCGGTGGGTCAGTAGATCTGGAGGGCGTGAAGCGTCGCGTTGAGTCCTTCGGTGTCGACCAGGGTGGACCACTTGTTCATGGTGACTGCTCGCGCGCCCAGGAACATCGCGACGTTGTTGTCGCCGGAGGTGACCTTCGAGACGTCGGGAAGCTGAAGGGTCACAGTGCCCCCGTTGGCGAAGCACATGGTCCGTGCACCGCCGTCGTACCAGACTTTGACGAAGTCGGTCCTGTCGCCGCAGTCGGTCTGGTTTATCGCGGCAGCCTGAGCTTGGCGTTTAACCTCGCTGGGCTTGGTGTTCCTTGATTGACTCGGCGCGTTT
>NZ_BAABCQ010000258.1:5939-7405 GCF_039539045.1 Streptomyces marokkonensis | reverse complement strand
CCGGCCGCTGGCGACGGGGGATGCGCCAGCAACCGGGCTACTCGAACGGTAACAAGAGATCGGCGGTAAGCAAATTCGATCTCCTGTTTTCCGGTCACCGACTGGCCTGTCTTCCCCGGGAGTTGTGACCGGAGTCACGCGCCCAGGATCGCGGGCCTGGCTGACCGGTCGATCAGCCAGGCCCGCCCCCACGGCTGCGTGTCAGCTGAGGGTGACCTGCCGGTTGGTCAGGCCGCCGCGTGCCCGGCGCTCGTCGGGGGTGAGCGGCGAGTCCGAGGCCAGAGCCTCGGCGAGACGCTCGGCGAACTCGGCCGCCGGCTTCTCGATGTCCTGCGCGGTGACCTCGCTCGGCAGGTCCCACACCGGGACGGTGAGCCCGTGCGCGCGGAAGGAACCGACGAGGCGGGTGCCCTCGCCGAGCGACGACCGGCCCGCGGCGTGCAGCCGGGCGAGAGCGTCCAGAAGGCGCTCCTCCTCGTGCGGCATGACCCAACGCAGGTGGTTCTTCTCCGGCGTCTCGCACCAGTAGGCGGCGTCCACGCCCTGGAGCCGGACGGTCGGGATGGCCGCGGCGTTGGCCCGCTCCAAGGAGGCGGTCACGTCCGGCGTGGCGTTCTCCGGATCCGGAACCCAGAACTCGAAGCCCTCGTGGACGGCCGGCTCGAACGCTCCCTCGGGAGCGAGCAGGTCCTGCAGTCGCGGACCGTCGGCCGGCGCGCGGCGGCCCTGCACCGGGGTGCCGGGCTCTGCGGTCAGCGCACGTTGGAGGGTGTCGGCGAGGTCGCGGCTGATGTCGCCCGACGCCGTGTCGTTCTGCAGGCCGAGCAGGACCGAGCCGTCGTCGCGGCGCAGGGCGGGCCAGGCCATCGGCAGCACGGTGGCCAGTGTGACGGAGGGGACGCCCTCGGGCAGGCCGCCCTTGAGGGGCAGGTCAACCGTGGCGGCCGGCACCAGCTCGCGCAGTGCCACCCAGTCGCACTCGCCGGGCAGCCCCTCGAACGGGCGCTGCACCAGCGCGGTCGTGGCCTGCGCGGCGGCCCGGCCATGGCAGGCCTTGTACCGGCGGCCGCTGCCGCAGGGGCAGGGCTCGCGTGCGCCGACGACCGGGAAGTTCCCATCAGCGCCTGCGGCACGGGCACCGTCGGCGAGCTGCGGGCGCTTGGCCTTCGTCTGGGGTCGCTTCTTGGCCATCGTGGGTGTCTCCCGGTTGCGGCTCATCTCGTACGGGCGCGAGCCTAGCCGTTCCCACCCCGGCCTACGGGACCCTGTGGACAACGGGACGTCTGTGGGTACGGGTCGCCTGTGGGCGCAACGGGTCGCCTATGGGCAACGGGTCGCCTGTGGAGACCCGTCCCGGCTTCCCAGGGCTGCCGTCACGGTTCCCCCGCGCCCCGCCGGACGTTCCCGCGGTCGCCCTGGTCGCCCTGGTCGCCCTGGTCGCCCTGGTCGCCCTGGTCGCCCTGGTC
>NZ_BAABCQ010000258.1:0-5842 GCF_039539045.1 Streptomyces marokkonensis | reverse complement strand
GGTCGCCCTGGTCGCCCTGGTCGCCCTGGTCGCCCTGGTCGCCCTGGTCGCCCTGTGAGGCCGGCCGCAGAAGACCCTCCCTGCTTCACTGGCCGACCGACCCACGGTCTCCTGTGCGTCCCCGCTCCCCGCTCCCCGCTCCCCGCTCCCCGCTCCCCGCTTTCCCTTGGCCTCCCCGCAACCCCTTGCGTGCAGGCTGCGGGGTCAGGCCAGGTCGTCAAAGACGTCCGCGAAGTCCAGGCCGGGGATCTCCGACACCGCCGGTGCCGTGATCCGGGTGGCGAAGTCGTCACGACGGTGCCCGGCGTCCGGGTCGTGCACGTCGTCGTGGACGACCACCCACACGGTGACCTGTCCGCGGACGCCGTCCCGTACGCCCCAGGTGTCGGCAAGCGCGGTGATGATGTTCAGCCCGCGACCGCCGTGCGCGGTGACCGAAGGCGTCGCCGGGGCCGGGCGGGTAGGCCCGCCGCCGTCCGTGACCTCCACGACCAGCCGGCCGCCCGCGTCCACCTGCCACGCGGCGCGGACGTCACCGTCCCCGGCCAGGGCGTCACCCAGCGGACGGCCGTGCTTGCACGCATTGCTCAAGAGTTCCGAAAGGACCAGTACAGCGTCGTCGATGACCGATTCCGACACGCCTCCGCTGCGCAGTTCATCGCGCATGCGGTGCCTTGCTTTCCCCACGCCCGCAGGGCCATGGGGTACGGCCATGCTCGACGACGTGGGCACCTCCTGTGCCACCACCAACGCCACCCCCGAGACCTCCTTCGCCCCACGCCACGGTGTGGATGCCCCTCTGGCCTGAGCCGGAAACCGCCCGGTCCCCGCCCAGTGACGCATTCGACACGAGCGAACACTCATCGAACGCGCCGGAGCACTCCCTGTAACCGTGTGGCCTGATTTCGTCGGTGTGGCCGAGAGGGGGAATGCGGTCGAGGGCCCGCAGGATCAAGGTTTCCGGACGAATCAGCGGCCCAGATGGTCCAGGTGGTCCAGTACGGCGCGCGGCCGGTTGGTGATGATGCCGTCGACGCCCAGGTCGGCGCAGAGATCCACGTCCTCGGTCTCGTTCACGGTCCATACGTGTACCTGGTGACCGGCCCGTTTCAGGCGCTCGACGTAGGCGGGGTGGTTGCGCACGATCCGGATCGAGGGGCCCGCGATCCGGACACCCGCGGGCAGTCGTCCGTCACGCAGCCGGGGGGAGACGAACTGCATCAGATAAACCGTCGGCAGGGTCGGCGACGCGGCCCGTACCCGATGCAGCGAGCGGGCCGAGAAGCTCATCACACGGACCGGCGAGTCGGCGGCTGAGGCCGGGGCGTCGAGTCCGAACCGCTTCAGGAGCAGCAGCAGCCGCTCCTCCACCTGCCCCGCCCAGCGCGTGGGGTGTTTGGTCTCGATGGCCAGCTCCACTCGCCGCCCCGCGTCGGACACCAACTGGAGCAGCCGCTCGAGGGTCAGGACGGAGGTCTCCTCCCGGTCCTCGGGCCGGTGCTCCCAGTCGGGCTGCTCGTCGCGGGTTCGCCAGAACTCCCGGGTCCTGCGGGCGCCGAAGTCCAGCGCGGCCAGATCGGCGAGCTCCAGCGCCGACACCGCCCCGCGGCCGTTGGACGTACGGTTGACACGCCAGTCGTGGACGCAGACGAGATGGCCGTCGGCGGTCAGGCGCACATCGCACTCGAGAGCGTCGGCTCCGTCCTCGATCGCCTTCCGGTATGCGGCCAGCGTGTGTTCGGGCGCCTCCTCGGAGGCTCCACGGTGGGCGACGACCTGGATCCTGTGCTGGCGTGCGTGGGTCACCGCGTCATGGTGCCACTGCGCGCGGGTGGACGTACCGTCGAAGTCCTCGGTGGCACGTCCGTTTAGTCTTGGATGACCCATGTAAAGGCTGATCGTGGACCCACAGCAACCGCTTATGGTGCTCTGACGGCCCGTGGGAAAAGCTGATGGCATACGAGAACACCGCACATCTGTGTCGCGCCGGACCGTGGAGCAGCGCGTGAGCGTGGCTGGGCGCGAGCAGTGTGACCGACAAACAGCCGTGGAACGAGGAGAGAAGCTGTGAGCACCGAGAACGAGGGCACCGCGGTACCCCCGGCCCCGTCCGCGCCTCCCGTGCCGGTGGACTCTCCCGCTGCCTCCGCCCCGTCGGCCGCTCCGCACCCGGACCGGACGCCGTCCCGGCCGCCCGAGGTACCGCAACCGCATGGCTTCGGGCCCCCCGCCGTTCCCCACCACGCACCGGACCAATCCGCTCCGCAGGACCAGGCCGCCTCCCACGGCCCGACTGCTCCCCAGGACCCGACTGCTCCCCAGGACCCGGCCGGTTCCCACATGCCGACCGCTTCGCAAGCGCAGACCGCTTCGCAAGCGCCGACCGCTTCTTACGGTTCGGCCGCGCCGCAGGGGCACAACGCCCCCGACGCCTCCTGGCCGCCTCCCCCGCCGCCGGGCACTCCGTCGTACGGCGGGGGAGGCGGCGAGGGCTTCGGCGGCGGCTGGGGCTCCTCGTACCAGCCACCGGCGCCGAAGCCGGGCCGCGGCCGTGGCGGTGTGGTGGCCGCACTCCTGATCGCCGCGCTGGTCGCAGGCGGTCTGGGCGGCGGACTCGGCTACACCCTGGCGAAGAACAACGACGGGACCGGCTCCACCACGGTCTCCGCCTCCGACACCGGCGGCTCCGTCAAACGCGACGCGGGCACGGTCGCCGGCGTGGCCGCCAAGGCGCTGCCCAGCACGGTCACCATCCAGGCCGAGGGAAGCAACGGCGAGGGCGGCACCGGCACCGGATTCGTCTTCGACAAGCAGGGCCACATCGTCACCAACAACCACGTGGTGGCGGAGGCGGTCGACGGAGGCGAGCTCAGCGCGACCTTCCCCAACGGCAAGAAGTACGAAGCCGAGGTGGTCGGCCACGCCCAGGGCTACGACGTGGCGGTCCTCAAACTGGAGAGCGCCCCCTCGGACCTGAAGCCGCTGGCCCTCGGTGACTCGGACAGGGTGGCCGTGGGCGACTCGACGATCGCCATCGGCGCCCCCTTCGGCCTTTCCAACACAGTGACCACGGGCATCATCAGCGCCAAGAACCGCCCCGTGGCCTCCAGTGACGGGAGCGCGGGCAGCAAGGCGTCCTACATGAGTGCCCTGCAGACCGACGCGTCGATCAACCCGGGCAACTCCGGCGGCCCGCTGCTGGACGCTCAGGGCAACGTCATCGGGGTCAACTCCGCGATCCAGTCCACGAGCAACGGCGGCTTCGGCACCGGCCAGGCCGGCTCGATCGGCCTGGGCTTCGCCATCCCGATCAACCAGGCCGAGTTCGTCGCCAAGCAGCTGATCAAGACCGGCAAGCCGGTGTACGCCAAGATCGGCGCCTCCGTCTCCCTGGAGGAGACGACGAACGGGGCCAAGATCACCGAGCAGGGCGCGGGCGGTGCGGAGCCCGTCGAGCCGGGTGGCCCCGCCGCCGACGCGGGCCTCGAGCCCGGTGACGTCATCACCAAGCTCGACGACCGGGTGATCGACAGCGGCCCGACGCTGATCGGCGAGATCTGGACCCACAAGCCCGGCGACGAGGTCACGGTCACCTACGAGCGCGGCGGCAAGGAGCGGACGACCGAACTCACCCTTGGCTCCAAGGTGGGTGACGACTGACCCGCACATCGGTCACCGGGGTAGCCGGACACGAGTCCAGCGGCCCCCGTACGGGGCACAGCCCCCGCCGACCGGTCAGTGCCGGTACGCTGTACCCGCTCCGTCCCTGGTGGGCGGGGCACAGGTGGGTTGCCCGAGCGGCCTAAGGGAACGGTCTTGAAAACCGTCGTGGCGCAAGTCACCGTGGGTTCAAATCCCACACCCACCGCAGAGATTGACGGCCCCTGACCAGGCATGACGGTCGGGGGCCGTCGCCATGCGCAGCAATCAGCCGCGATCACCTCCTGGCGGTGAGCGACCTCAAGTCCTGAAGGGGCCACGGGCAAGGGCGTCGCGAGGTGACACTCCCGTCGGCTTTGGACGGAGACGACCGGCAGATGGACGGCCCCTGACCGGGCGTTACGTTCGGGGACCGTCGGTCCCTGACCACCTCGCCCCTGTCGGCCGGAGGATGGCCGGAAGGCGGCCGTGGCGGAGTTCCGGCGTGAGGTCGGTGTACCTCGCCCGGGGCCGCCCGTGGGCGGAGCTGTGACAGGCCTGTGACCGGAAGTGTGGCTTCCGCCACGGTCGAAGTGGGGCCGGGCTGGTGGGGTTGGGCGATGCGTATCCTCCAGCTCCGTACACCGCTCGCGGTCTCCGGCGCTCTCGTTGCCAGTCTCCTGCTCGGCGCCTGTGGCACCCAGACCGCCGCGTCCGGAGCGGGAGGGGGAGGTGAGCCGGAGGATCGGTGTGGGGCGGGGTCGTCCGGTGCCGCCGGCAGCCACAGCGCGAACGCCGGCGCCACCGCCACCGCCGATGCCGACGGTGGCGCTGGGGCCGACGGTGGCACGGGGGCCGGGCAGGAGCGGGACGCGGTGCGGATCGTCGGGACGGTCGAGCGGACCGGTGGCGCCGGGACCGGTGCCGGGGCGAGTGCCTCGCCCGGTGTCGGGGCGGGCGAACGACCCGGCGTGTCCGTCACGGCGGACAGTCTTCCCGGGCTGCCGGGGGCGGGCGAGTCTGTCGGCGAGGGCGGTGGGGCGTCGTGCGCGGTCGCGTACTCGGTGACCAACCGGGGGACCGAGCCCTTCACTTACACCATCACCTTCTCCCTGGTGGACGACCAGGGGAGGGCGATGTCGAGCACCGAGGTGACGGTGGCGGCCGTGGGGGCGGGGCGGACCGTGCGGCGAACCCTTGAACACGTCGGCTACCAGGGGGGCCAACGCCTCGACGCGGAGCACGTGCGGATCCTCGACGTGAAGCGGGTGCCCGCCGACGAGGCGCCCGCGCCCGCCGGTTCCTGCCCGCGGTCCGGGCTGCGCCTCACCGCTGACAAGGGGGACGCGGCCATGGGGTTGCGTGTCGTGGGGCTGCACCTGGAGAACTGCGGCAGTCGTCCGTACTCCCTGGAGGGCTACCCGGTACTGCAGTTGCTCGACGAGGACCTGGAGCCCGTCGACGGGATCGACATCCTGCGCGGCACCAACGAGATACCCATGGCCGGAGACGGCGACGAGCCGCCCCGGCCGGTGACGCTGCGGCCGGGTGAGTCCGCCGTGTCGGGTCTGGCGTGGCGCAACACCACCCAGTTCGGTGAGGCGGTGACCGTGCCGTACGTCAGGGTTCGGGCCGAGTCCGGCTCCGACCCCGTGGTGGTCACGCCGAACCTCGATCTCGGCACCACGGGGAAGCTGGGCGTCCGGGCGTGGCGGAAGGGCGAGACGGGCTGAGTCGCCTCGGCCGCACCGTTCCGCGGGCGGCCCGCGTGGTCGTCCCGGCTATGTGGGGTCGCGGTCGAAGACCGACTTGGACCAGTAGTAGCCGAGTGCGACGAGAGCCAGGCACCAGGCGAGTGCGAGCCAGCCGTTGTGGCCGATCTCCGTGCCGAGGAGGAGTCCGCGCAGGGTCTCGATGGCGGGTGTGAAGGGCTGGTACTCGGCGATGGGCTGGAACCAGCCGGGCATCGTGTCGATGGGGACGAAGGCGCTTGAGATGAGCGGGAGGAAGATCAGGGGCATGGCGTTGTTGCTGGCGGCTTCGGCGTTGGGGCTGACCAGGCCCATGCCGACGGCGATCCAGGTCAGCGCCAGGGCGAAGAGGATCAGCAGTACGAAAGCCGCGGCCCACTCCAGGGCGGTGGCGTTGGTGGAGCGGAAGCCGATGGCCACGGCGACGGCACCGACGAGGACCACGCTGGCGA
>NZ_BAABCQ010000257.1:0-7410 GCF_039539045.1 Streptomyces marokkonensis | reverse complement strand
CAATCGACTCCCCGAACGCCCGTCGGAGCACCCCTCTCAACACGACCCCACCCCCACGAAGGCCTAAGTACGGGCAACGTCTAAAGTGGCGTGGTACGCGCAAGCCTTTACCGCCACTTCACACGGTCGGGCTTGCTGGGATGTCTCTGTCAGGGGTGTGCGTGACGGCCGTTGAATCCCGTCCTGCGGGGGTTATCGGGACCAACCAGAGCCCGAGTCACCGGCCGTTCGGGGCCCGTGTCAAGGCGTTCGTGGCGTTGACCAAGCCGCGGATCATCGAGCTTCTGCTGATCACCACCGTTCCGGTGATGTTCCTCGCCGAGCAAGGTGTTCCGGATCTGAAGCTGGTGCTGCTGACCTGCGTCGGCGGTTACCTGTCCGCGGGTGGCGCCAACGCGCTGAACATGTACATCGACCGCGACATCGACGCGCTGATGGACCGGACGTCGCAGCGCCCGCTGGTGACCGGCATGGTCAGTCCGGCCGAATGCCTCGCCTTCGGCGTCACCCTGGCCATCGTCTCGACGCTGCTGTTCGGCCTCACCGTCAACTGGCTGTCGGCCTGGCTCTCCCTCGGCGCGCTCCTCTTCTATGTCGTCGTCTACACGATGATCCTCAAGCGCCGCACCTCGCAGAACATCGTCTGGGGCGGTATCGCCGGCTGTCTGCCGGTGCTCATCGGCTGGTCGGCCGTGACCAACTCGATGTCCTGGGCGCCGGTCATCCTTTTCGGGGTGATGTTCTTCTGGACGCCGCCGCACTACTGGCCGCTGTCCATGAGGGTCAAGGAGGACTACGCGCGCGTCGGCGTGCCGATGCTCCCGGTGATCGCCTCCAACAAGGTCGTCGCGCGCCAGATCGTCATCTACAGCTGGGTGATGGTCGTCGTCTCGCTGCTGCTGCAGCCGCTGGGCTACACCGGTTGGTTCTACACGGCGGTCGCCCTGGCGGCCGGCGGCATGTGGCTGTGGGAGGCCCACGGACTGCAGAACCGCGCCAAGGCCGAGACGACGGGCGGCAAGCTCAAGGAGATGCGGCTCTTCCACTGGTCGATCACCTACGTGTCGGTGCTGTTCCTGGCGATCGCGGTGGACCCCTTCCTGCGCTGAGTACGCGTGGACGACGGGCGGGGTGCGTGGCCAAGGCCACGCACCCCGCCCGTCGCCGTTCGATCTACCCGTCGGTAGCATCCTGGTCATGGCAGACACGCAGCAGGTTGACACGAAGGCCGGGTGGGCCGAGCGGTGGGCCGAGTACCGGCTGACCCGGATGGCCGGGCGGATCGACGCCTTCTCCAAGGCGCACGGCGGCGCCGAGGCCCAGGTGGCCTACCTCGGCGAGCGCGGCGCCCGGATCGTGCTCGTCGGTGAGGACGGCGCCTGGGGCGACCTGGTCGCACGCTCTCCCGAGGCCGCCCGGAAGGCCGTGGAGAAGTCCGGGATCACCGTTCACGACGACTTCGACGGCGAGTTCGCGGCCAAGGTCGAGACCGGCCCCTACGAGTGGTCGCGCATGGCCGGCATCCAGGTCGGCGGGCCGAGCAACACCTGAGACCGGGTTCACCCGTTAGGACCGTAGGAAGCCGCGAGGCACACGGTCCCAGCAGGGGGAGCCCGGATGATCGAAACGCCGTCCCTGGTGGACCAGTACTGCCACGGCGTCCTGAGAACGGAGCTGGGCCTCGGCACCTTCGAGGCCCGGCTGGTCCGCACCGAGGGCCCGCCCGCCCCGGGCACCACCCTCTTCGACACCCAGACCGGCTTCGCGGTACGCCGCTGGTGCCCGCCCCTGCTCGGTCTGGAACCGCACTGCACGCCCGCCCGCTATCTGGCCCGGCGCCGCGAACTGGGCGTCCTGGAGACCGACCGCAGGCTGCTGCGCGGCAGCGGCATCACCACCTACCTGGTCGACGCCGGCCTGCCCGGCGACCTCACGGGCCCCGCGGAGATGGCCACCGCCGGGGACGCCGACGCCCACGAGATCGTCCGCCTGGAACTGCTGGCCGAGCAGGTCGCCGACACCTCCGGCACCGTCGACTCCTTCCTCGCCAACCTCGCCGAGGCGGTACACGGCGCCGCCGCGAACGCGGTCGCCTTCACCTCGGTGGCCGGCGTACGGCACGGGCTGGCGCTCGCGCCCGAACCACCCGGCCCCGGCGAGGTGCGGAGCGCCGCCGCCCGCTGGCTGACCGGGCGCGAGGTCGGCGGCGAGCTGAGCGACCCGGTCCTGCTGCGGCACCTGCTGTGGAGCGCCGTCGCCTCGGGCCGGCCGCTCCAGCTGCACGCGGGCCTCGGCGAGCCGGGCCTGCGCATCGACCGCACCGACCCGGTCCTGCTGACGGACTTCGTGCGGGCCACCGCCGGCCTCGGCACCGACCTGGTCCTGCTGCACGGCTACCCGTACCACCGTCACGCCGCCCACCTCGCCGGAGTCTTCCCGCACGTCTACGCCGACGCGGGCGCCGCCCTGGTGCGCACCGGCGCCCGGGCCGCGACGGTCCTCGCCGAGATCCTGGAGCTGGCCCCCTTCGGCAAGATCATGTTCTCCAGCGGCGCCCAGGCCCTGCCCGAACTGCACGTGGTCGCCGCCCGCCTCTTCCACGAGGCTCTGGGGCGGGTGCTGGGCACCTGGGTGGCCGAGGAGGCGTGGGCACCGGCGGACGCGCGGCGGGTGGCGGGGATGATCGCGTCGGGGAACGCGGTGCGGGTGTACGGCCTGGAGTGAATCGCGGACACTGGCCGGATGCCGACCGACACGCTGCTCGATCGCTTTCTCCAGGGACTCGAACCCCTCGCCCCCGTCGCCGTCTGGGCCCACGGCTCACTGGCCGGCGGCGACTACCAGGAAGGCCGAAGCGACCTCGACCTGATCGCGGTGCTGGACCGCCCGGTCACCGCCCGCACGGCCTGGCGGCTGGGGCTGCTGCACGCCCGACTGCGCGCCGAGACGCTCGCGGAGCAGCTGCACTGCACCTACCTGTCGCCCGACTCCGTCGCGGACTCCGCACGGCGCCACCCGACCTGGGCCCACGGGCAGCTGTTCAAACGGCCGGTCACCCCGGTCACCCGGCGTGAGCTGCACACCTTCGGGCGTGTCCTGTACGGGGAGTCACCGGGGGCGGTGCTGCCGCCCGTGTCCGACACCGAACTGGCCGGGTTCGTCGTCCGGGACCAGCGGGACTTCTGGCGGCCGGCCGTGCGCCGGAGCGAGCTGTGGCGGCAGGACGCCTGGGTCGACCTGGGCCTGCTCACCTTCGCCCGCGCCACCGTCACGATGCGGGACGGCGACCTGATCTCCAAGCGGCAGGCCCGCGCGGAACTCCGCGGCCTGGGAGCGCCCGGCGAGGTCGTCGGGGACATCGAGCGACGCCGCTACGGGAACCCCGTGCCGCCCGCCGCCGACTGGACCGTCCGCCGCGGCGAGCTGACCCGGAGCTACCTGGGGCCGGCCATCGACACGCTGGTCGCCTCGTACTCCTGAACCGGCACCTCGGGCACCGTCTCCTCGGGCCGCTCGCGCAGCGCCAGCAGCACCCTCAGCGCCGCGATCCACATCACGCACGAACCGAACATGTGCAGGCCGACCAGGACCTCGGGGAGGTCGGTGAAGTACTGCACGTAGCCGATGGCGCCCTGGGCGAGCAGCACCAGGAACAGGTCGCGGGTGCGGACCAGCGGGCCCTTGGGCGCGTCGACCGCCTTCAGGACGAACCACAGGGCGAACGTCAGCGTCACCACGACCCACGCCAGGACGGCGTGCACCTTGCTCACCGTCTCCCAGTCGAGCGGCATCCGCGGCACGTCGCTGGAGTCACCCGCGTGCGGTCCGGCTCCGGTGACCACCGTGCCGACCGCGATCAGCAGCACGGAGACGCCGATCATCGCCCACACCAGCTGCTGGACCGCCTTGCCGACCAGGGGGCGCGGTGCCGCGTCGCCCTCCCGGGTGCGCTGCCACATCACGGTCGCGACCGCGATCAGCGCGGTCGACAGCAGGAAGTGGGCCGCGACGGTGTACGGGTTCAGGCCGACCAGGACCACGATGCCGCCGAGGACGGCGTTGCCCATCACGATCCAGAACTGCAGCCAGCCCAGTCGCGTCAGGCCACGCCGGTACGGCTTCTGCGACCGTGCGGCGATGATCGCCCAGCCGACCGCGGCGCACAGCACGTAGGTCAGCAGACGGTTGCCGAACTCGATGACGCCGTGGATGCCCATCTCGCTGGTGTTGGTCAGCGAGTCGTCGGTGCACTTGGGCCAGGTCGGACAGCCGAGGCCCGATCCGGTCAGGCGCACGGCACCGCCGGTGACGACGATGGCCACCGCCATGACGAGCGCGGCGAGGGCCGCCCGCCGAACCGTCCGGGGCTCCGGGGTCCAGCGCGCGGCGATGAAGGCGAGCGGATTGCGCACGGCGGCTGCGGCGTCGGCGCGGGTCACGTTTGGCACGCCGTCCATCGTAGGCGCCCGCTTGTGCACGCTTTCACGAGGGTCCGGTCAGTGGTGCGTGCTCTTACTCCCAGCGGAAGAACTTCCCGGCCGCCGCCAGTCCCACGACGGCCCAGACGGCGAGGATCCCCAGGTCGCCCCAGGGCATCTGGGCCCCGTGCTGGAGGACGTCCCGCAGCCCGTCCGACAGGGCGGAGATCGGCAGCAGCCCCAGCACGCTCTGCGCCGCGTCCGGGAACTTGTCCAGCGGCACGATCACCCCGCCGCCCACGAGGAGCAGCAGGAAGACCAGGTTGGCGGCGGCCAGCGTGGCCTCCGCCTTCAGCGTGCCCGCCATGAGCAGCCCGAGCCCGGAGAAGGCGGCCGTGCCGAGGACGAGGAGCAACAGCACGGCGAACGGGTTGCCGTGCGGCGACC
Organism: Streptomyces marokkonensis; assembly: GCF_039539045.1. NCBI lineage: Bacteria > Bacillati > Actinomycetota > Actinomycetes > Kitasatosporales > Streptomycetaceae > Streptomyces > Streptomyces marokkonensis. The sequence goes on along the minus strand of NZ_BAABCQ010000257.1, from coordinate 2,545 downwards.
AGCCCAGCGCGAAGGCGATCACGGTCAGCAGGATGATCTGCAGCACCTCGGTGACCAGGACGGACACCGTCTTCGCGGTCATCAGGGCCCAGCGCGGCAGCGGCGAGGCGGCCAGCCGCTTGAGCACCCCGTACCGGCGCTCGAAGCCGGTGCCGATGGCCTGCCCGGTGAACGCCGTCGACATCACGGCGAGCGCCAGGACGCCGGGGGTGAGGAAGTCGACGGCCTCTCCGGCGCCGGTGTCGATGATGTCCACGGAGCTGAACAGGACCAGCAGCAGCGTCGGGATGACCACCGTCAGCAGCAGCTGCTCGCCGTTGCGCAGCAGCATCTTCGTCTCGAGCACGGCCTGGGCCGCGATCATGCGGCCGAGCGGTGCGGCGCCGGGCTTCGGCGTATAGGTGCCGGTGGTGGTGGTCACGAGCGCAGCTCCTTGCCGGTCAGCTCCAAGAAGACGTCCTCCAAGGTGTGCCGCTCCACCGAGATGCGGTCCGGCAGCACGCCGTGCTGGGCGCACCAGGAGGTCACCGTGGCGAGCAGCTGCGGGTCGATCTTGCCGTTGACGCGGTAGCTGCCCGGCGTCGGCTCGGCGGCCGACGAGTCCGCGGGGAGCGCCTTGAGCAGGGACTCGACGTCCAGTCCCGGTCGGCCGGAGAACCGCAGGGTGTTCTCGGCGCCGCCGCGGCACAGTTCCTCGGGCGAGCCCTGCGCGACGACCCGGCCGGCGTCGATGACGGCGACGTCGTCGGCCAGCTGCTCGGCCTCGTCCATGTGGTGGGTGGTGAGGATCACCGAGACGCCGTCACCGCGCAGGTCCCGTACGAGGTCCCAGGTGGCGCGGCGGGCCTGCGGGTCCAGGCCGGCCGTCGGTTCGTCCAGGAACACCAGCTCCGGGCGGCCGACCACGGCCATCGCGAGGGCGAGCCGCTGCTGCTGCCCGCCGGAGAGCCTGCGGTACGTCGTCCGGCCGCACGAGCCCAGCCCGAGCCGTTCGATCAGCGCGTCCACGTCCAGCGGGTGGGCGTGCAGCTTCGCGACATGGCGCAGCATCTCGTCCGCGCGGGCGCCGGAGTAGACGCCGCCGGACTGGAGCATCACGCCGATCCTGGGCCGCAACTCGGAGCCCTGTCCCACCGGGTCGAGGCCCAGCACGCGCACCGTGCCGGAGTCCGGCCTCCGGTATCCCTCGCAGGTCTCGACCGTGGTCGTCTTGCCCGCCCCGTTGGGGCCGAGTACGGCGGTGACACCCGCCCGGGCCGCCAGGTCGAGGCCGTCCACCGCGGTCTTCGTGCCGTACCGCTTCACCAGGGCCTGGACCTGGACCACGGGCTCGCTTCGCATGGGTCACGAGTCTAGGTACGCGGGCGGCGGCTCAGGCGCGCGGGTGCGGGATCTCCTCCGCAGGGGTGGGCGTACGGGGCGCTCGCGGGGGCCGTCGGGCGCCTCGCACCGGGCCGGCGTACGGCGCTCAGGGGCCCGTGCGCGGGCGGTCGCGGGGTGGGCGCACGGCTCAGCGGGGGGTCCCCGTGCACAAGCGGTCGCGGGTCCCGGCGTACGGCGCTCAGGACCCCGTGAGGCATCGCTCGCGAGGTGCGCGGGGCCCGTGCTCGGGGCGCTGCTCACCACTGCGGCGCCAGTGAGCGGTGCGGGCGGTCACGGGACCTGGTGCGTCGCCCCCCGCCCGTGCGCTACTCGCGGGGACGATGCAGCGGCAGCCAGCGTTCCGCGTAGGCGACCGCGTCCGCCAGGGGGAAGAGCCGGGTGACGGCCGCGCCGACCCGACCCCGTACGACGGGCCGGTCCCGCTCGAAGTCGTGCCCCAGTTCGTCGAACCGGTCCGAGGTGATCGATACCTCCGTCACGCGCTCCCAGCCCACCGGCCCCGGCCGCCCCACCTCCACCAGCGGGGACGGAATCCGGTACTCGGCGAGGTGGAAGGCCGTGCAGGCCTCGAAGCCCGCGCCGAGCAGAAGTACCCGGGCGCCGAGCCGCTCCAGGGTGGCCAGCGGACTGCGCTCGCCCAGCCGGCAGTCGGCCGAGTGCTCCGCGACCACCTCGGCGGCGCGCGGGCCCACGGCCGCGAAGGACGTCTGCGGATGCGCGCTGCGCCGGGCGCCCGGCCAGGTGCGCACCGTCTCGGGAAGGACCCCGACCCCGCGCGAGGGCGTGATCAGCGGGTCGAAGGCCGGCATCGCGGTGCGGACGGTGTCCCACCACTCCTCGGGCACCGGCGGGCTCTGCCACAGGGACGGGTCCGAGAGATCGCCGGTCTGGGTGGGGACCACCAGGGTGCCGTCCGGGCCGAGCGCGTCGAGCAGCGACTGGACGACTGCGACGGGGCCTCCGCAGACCCAGCCGAGGCTGCTGAGCGACGAGTGCACGAGGAGGGTGTCGCCGGTCCGCACACCCAGCTCGCGCAGCCCCGCGGCGATGGTGCCGCGGGTGACGAGTGGGCCGGTGGGAGGGGGTGTGGGCATGACCGGGAGTGTCCCGCAGGCCCGTCCGAGCTGCCACCGGATTGATCGATCAGAGATCGTTTTCGCAG
>NZ_BAABCQ010000256.1:0-7432 GCF_039539045.1 Streptomyces marokkonensis | reverse complement strand
GCCTGCGCCCGCAGCGCGTCCTCCGACTTGCCCGACAGCACGAACGGCACACCCGCACCCACCACCGGAGCAGACCCGGCGACGGACTCCGTCACCACAGGCTCCGCCTCCGGCGCCTGCTCCACGATCACATGCGCGTTCGTACCGCTCATGCCGAACGACGAGACGCCCGCGCGGCGCGGCTCGCCCGTCTCCGGCCAGGCACGCTGCTCGGTGACCAGCTCCACCGCACCGGCGGACCAGTCGACGTGGGAGGACGGTTCGTCCACGTGCAGGGTCCCGGGCAGAACTCCGTGGCGTACCGCCTGAACTGTTTTGATCACCCCGGCGACGCCCGCAGCAGCCTGGGTATGACCGATGTTCGACTTCAACGCACCCAGAAGCAGCGGTCGTTCGGCGGCCCTGCCCTGGCCGTACGTAGCCATGAGGGCCTCGGCCTCGATGGGGTCGCCGAGACGTGTGCCCGTGCCGTGTGCCTCCACCGCGTCGACGTCCTGGGCCGAGAGGCGGGCGTTGGCGAGGGCTTGCAGGATGACGCGCTGCTGGGAGGGGCCGTTGGGGGCGGTCAGACCATTGGACGCGCCGTCCTGGTTCACCGCGGAGCCACGTACGACCGCGAGGACTTCGCGGCCGTTGCGGCGGGCGTCGGAGAGTCGCTCCAGGAGCAGCACGCCCACGCCCTCGGACCACGACGTGCCGTCGGCCGTCGAGGCGAACGACTTGCAGCGGCCGTCGGCGGCGAGCCCGCCCTGGTCGCTGAAGCCGTAGAACGCCGCGGGGGTGGACATGACGGTCGCGCCGCCGGCGAGCGCCAGGGAGCACTCGCCGGACCGCAGGGCCTGCACGGCGAGATGCAGCGTCACGAGCGAGGTGGAGCAGGCCGTGTCGACCGTCACGGCGGGCCCCTCGAGGCCGAGCGTGTAGGCGATGCGACCGGAGACGACGCTCGCGGACGTCCCGGTCAGGACGTAGCCGCCGGTGCCTTCCGGGGGCGGCTGGAGCAGCGTCGAGTAGTCCTGTCCCGTCGTGCCGGCGAAGACGCCGGTGCGGCTGCCCTTCAGCGTGTCGACCGTGATCCCGGCGCGCTCGAAGGCCTCCCAGGACGTTTCGAGCAGCAGGCGCTGCTGCGGGTCCATCGCCAGCGCCTCGCGCGGCGAGATCCCGAAGAACGCCGGGTCGAAGCCGCCGACGCCGTCGAGGAAGCCGCCCTCCATGGCGAACGCGGGACCCGCGGAGTCAGTGGCGTCGCCGAGGCTCTCCCAGCCTCGGTCGAGGGGGAACGACGAGATGGCGTCGACGCCCGAAGTGGTCAGCTGCCAGAGGTCTTCGGGGCTGCGCACGCCGCCCGGGTAGCGGCAGCTCATGCCGACGATCGCGATGGGCTCGAGGTCGGCCGCCTCGAGCTCCGCCAGACGCTGACGGGTCTGGTGCAGATCCGCGGTGACCCACTTGAGGTAATCCCGCAGCGTCTCTTCGTTCGCCATTCATCCCACCCTGAGCAGACAGCACTTAATAGCGATGGAGGACCGGGAACCGGGTGGAAAATCGTTCGACGTCCCCCCTGGTGGGGGAGTAATTACTCGGCGTGAATTGACCGAGACCACACAACCCTTAGCCCATAGCCTTCACATTCGGACCCTCGAAGGCCGACACGCTCCTGTAATCGCATCGGCATTCCAGCAGATCAACTCGCAATGCGAAGCTATTCGACCCCCCTTGGCCGCACAACCCCTATGGGTTCGGCCCGTCCCCCTAGCCAACCGCCCCTGTCGGCCCAGGGGTCGGCGGCCGGTACGGCGCCCGGGAGCCGGGCCACGCCGCCCGTTCCGGATTGTTCCGGGTCACGGGTCCGCAGGGGGCGGGGGCACGGCGGCGGTCCGCTCGGCAGCCGCCGCGTGGCCGGCTGCCCCGCCCCGCCGGTGGGCGGGGCGGGTACGGAGCCGTCAATTCGAGCGGCCGAACTCCTGGTTGATGAAATCGAAGATCTCATCGTCCGATGCCGATTCCAGCTTCTGGCTCACATCGGCCTGTTCGCTCTCGGCACGCCCGTCCGACCACTTGGCGAGAAATGCCTGGAGTCGCATCGTGACCCTTGTCCGCGTCAGGTTGTCGGGCTCCGTTCCTGACATGGCGGTTTCCAGCTTGTCCAGTTCCGCGAGGAGCGATGCGCCCGAAGCGTCCGACGCCTCCGAGTCGAATCGGAGTTCCGTGTGCAGGAACGCTGCCGTCGCTGCCGCCGTCGGACGGTCGAAGGCCAGGCCTGCCGGCAGCCGGAGCCCGGTGGCCCGCGTCAGCCGGTTGCGGAGTTCCACGGCCGTCAGGGAGTCGAATCCGAGCTCCCGGAAGATCCGGTCGGCTCCGACCTCGTCCACCGGGTGGCCGAGTACCGCCGCCGCGTGGGTGCTCACCAGCCGCACCAGTTCGGCCTCCCGCTCCCGCTCGGACAGGGACTCGAGTCGTCGGCGCAGCTCGTCGACGGCGTCGTCGTCGACGTCCGCCGGCTCGGCGCCGCCCGCCAGGGCGTCCACGGCCTCCGGCAGTTCCGCCAGGAACGTGCTGGGCCGCAGGGCCGTGAACGACGGAGCGAACCGCGCCCAGTCCACGTCGGCGACGGTGAGCAGCGGGTCGGAATCGGCGACCGCCTGGCGCAGCGCGGCGAGGGCCGGCTCCGGCGCCATCGGGGGCAGGCCCCGCCTGCGCAGCAGCTCCGCCTCCTCTGCCTGCCCGGCTTCGCCGTCCCGCACGGTGCCTTCCGCTGTGTCGCCGTCGGTCCACGGGCCCCAGGCCACCGATGTCGCGGCGAGGCCGCGCGCTCGGCGGTTCAGCGCCAGTGCGTCCAGGTAGGCGCCGGCCGCTGCGTACACGCCCTGGCCGCCGCCACCCCAGACACCGGCGATGGTGGAGAACAGGACGAAGGCGTCCAGTTCCGTGTCGGCGAGGACCGCGTCGAGATGGGCCGCGCCGACCACCTTGGCGGCCAGCCGTGCGTCGGCCTCCTCCATGCGGATGGTGTCGAGCGGGGCGAGGTGGTTGCCGCCGACGGTGTGCAGCACCGCGCGCACGGGGCCGCCCTCGTCGGCGAGCCGCCGGACCAGCGCGTCGAGCGCGGCGCGGTCGGTCACGTCACAGGGCGCGACAACCGCGCGCTCGCCGAGCGCCGTCACCGCCGCCTCGGTCGGTTCCTGTCCTTCGGGCGTCATCAGGACCACCCGGTCGGCCGCGGTGCCGGCCAGCCAGTGCGCGACGTGCGAGCCGAACGGCGTCGTGGCGTCGGTGACGAGCACCGTGCCGCGCGGGGCCCACTCGCCGCCCGTGGTGTTCGTCGACGCCCGCAGGAGCCGGGGCACGAACACTCCGGCGGGGCGCACCGCGGCCTGGTCCTCTCCGCTGCCGCCACCGATGAGGGCGAGGACTCGGTCCACCACCCGCTCGTCCGGCGTCGCGGGCAGGTCGATCAACCCGCCCCAGCTCTGCGGCTGTTCCAGACCCGCGACCCGGCCGAGGCCCCACAGCTGGGCCTGTGCCGGTTCCGGCGCCGCGTCGGAGCGGCCAGTGGTCACGGCTCCACGGGTCAGGCACCACAGGGGCGCCCGTACACCCGCGTCGCCCAGTGCCTGCACCAGGTCCAGCGTGGCCGCCATGGGTTCCTGGCCGAGGGCCAGCAGGGAGACGACGCCCGCAATGCCTTCGGGGCCCGCGGCCTCGCCGGCTCCGGCCAGCTGCTCGGCCAGTCCGGCCCGGTCACGCGTGCTCGGATCCACGGACACGCGGGTGGTGACGGCGCCGTGCGCCTCGATCCCGGCGACGACCGGGTGGCCGAGGTGTTCGTCGGCCGCCACGACCAGCCAGGTGCCGGACAGCGGCGCTCCGGTGTCGTCCGCGATCGCCTTCCACGCGACCCGGTAGCACCAGGCGTCGACCGTGGACTGCTCGCGGGACCGGCGGCGCCACGACGACAGCAGTGGCAGCACCTCGCCCAGTGGCTGGTCGGCGGTGAGTCCTGCGCCGTCGACGAGGCCTGACAAGTCCTCCTGCTCCACCGCGGCCCAGAACCGTGCGTCCATGGAGGACACGGCATCCGTCTCCGGTGCGGCGGGGCCGCTCGGCTTCGGCCAGTAGCGCTGCCGCTGGAAGGCGTAGGTGGGCAGGTCGACCCGGCGGGCGTCGGCGCCGGCGTAGTACGCCGTCCAGTCGACCGCCTTGCCGCGTACATGGAGTTCGGCGAGGGCGGTGAGCAGGCTCTCCGGCTCCTCGCGGTTCTTGCGAAGGACCGGCACGAAGGTGATCTCCCCGGAGTCGGAGGTGACGCAGTCCTGCGCCATCGCGGACAACACACCGTCCGGACCCAGCTCCAGGAACGCCGTCACACCTTCCGCTTCCAAGGTGCGGATGCCGTCCAGGAAACGGACCGCCTCGCGGACGTGGCGCACCCAGTACTCCGGCTCCTGGACCTCCTCAGCGGACAGGACCTCGCCCGTCACGTCCGAGACGATGGCCAACTGCGGCGCACTGAAGGTCAGCCCCTCTGCGACCTTGCGGAAGTCGTCGAGCATCGCCTCCATACGCGGTGAGTGGAACGCATGGCTCACCCGCAGCCGCTTGGTCTTGCGGCCCTCGCCCTCGAAGTGCGCGGCGATCCGCAAGACCTCCGCCTCATCACCCGAAACCACCGTGGACTGCGGGCCGTTGAGAGCAGCGATGGACACGTCGTCCGTCAGCAGTGGCAGGACCTCGCTCTCCGTCGCCTGGAGGGACACCATCGCCCCGTCCGTCGGGAGTGCCTGCATCAGACGACCTCGGGCGGCCACGAGAGCGGCAGCGTCTTCGAGGGACAGCACCCCGGCGACGTACGCGGCCGACAGCTCACCGATGGAATGCCCGAGCAGGTAGTCGGGCCGCACGCCCCACGCCTCCACGAGACGGAAGAGCGCGACTTCGAGCGCGAACAGGCCCGCCTGCGTGAACCGCGTCTGATCCAGCAATTCGCCACCCTCGAAGACAACCTCGCGCAGCGGCCTGTCCAAGTGACGGTCCAGCTCCGCACAGACCGCGTCGAACGCATCCGCGAATACGGGGTACGTCTCGTACAACTCCCGGCCCATTTCGGCGTGTTGCGACCCCTGGCCCGTGAACAGCACCGCGAGCTGTCCGGACGTGACCGAATCCACGATCACGTTCGGGTCCGTGCCGTCCTCGGCCAGTGCCTCGACGCCGCGCAGCAGTGCGTCCCTGTCCTTCCCGACGACGACGGCCCGGTGGGCCAGCGCGGCACGGCTCGTGGCGAGCGAGAACGCCACGTCCGACACGTCGAGTCCGGGCCGGCGCAGCAGGTGCGACCGCAGGAGCCCGGCCTGCGCCGCGAGGGCGCGCGCCGACTTCGCGGACAGCATCCATGGCAGGACCGGGGCCGACGAGACGGTCGGGGGGGCCGGCCGCGGCTCCGCGTCGACCTCGGGCGCGGGAGCCTGCTCGATGATCGTGTGGGCGTTGGTGCCGCTGATACCGAACGACGACACCGCCGCGCGGCGCGGTCCGCCCGTCTCCGGCCACGCCACCGACTCCCTCAGGAGTTCGACGGCCCCCGCCGACCAGTCCACCTGCGTGGACGGCTCGTCGACGTGCAAGGTCTGCGGCAGCACACCGTGGCGCATCGCCATGACCATCTTGATGACACCGGCGACACCGGCGGCGGCCTGCGTGTGACCGATGTTCGACTTCACCGAACCGAGCAGCAACGGCTGTTCCCGCGTCCGATCCCGGCCGTACGACGCGATCAGCGCCTGGGCCTCGATGGGGTCGCCGAGCCTGGTGCCCGTACCGTGCGCCTCCACCACGTCGACCTGCGACGCCGACAGACCGGCCGAGGCGAGGGCCTGGCGGATGACGCGCTGCTGCGCGGGCCCGTTGGGGGCGGTCAGACCGTTGGATGCGCCGTCCTGATTCACCGCACTGCCGCGCACGACCGCGAGGACCTCGTGACCGTTGCGGCGGGCGTCGGACAGACGCTCCACCAGCAGCATGCCGACCCCCTCGCCCCAAGCCGTGCCGTCCGCCGCGTCGGCGAACGCCTTGACGCGCCCGTCCTCCGCCAGACCGCGCTGGCGCGAGAACTCGATGAACGCGCCGGGCGTCGACATCACAGTGGCACCTCCGGCCAGGGCCAGCGAGCACTCGCCCGCCCGCAGCGCCTGGATCGCCAGGTGCAGCGCCACCAGGGACGACGAGCACGCCGTGTCCACAGTGATCGCGGGTCCTTCGAGGCCGAACGTGTACGAGACCCTGCCCGACACGGCGCTTGCTCCGTTGCCGGTGCCCATGTGGCCCTCGGCACTGTCGGCGGACATGAACAGTAGGGCCGAGTAGTCCTGGCCGTTGGTACCGGTGAAGACTCCGGTCCGGCTGCCGCGCAGCGATTCCGGATCGATGCCCGCCCGCTCGAACGCCTCCCAGGAAGTCTCGAGGAGCAGCCGCTGCTGCGGGTCCATGCCGGTGGCCTCTCGCGGCGAGATCCCGAAGAAGACGGGGTCGAAGTCCCCCACGTCGCGCAGGAAGCCGCCCTCGGTCACATACGAGGTGCCCGCGTGGTCGGGGTCCGGGTCGTACAGCGAATCGAGGTCCCAGCCCCGGTCCACCGGGAACCCGGTCACCCCGTCCGTGCCGGCCGCCAGCAGTTCCCACAGCTCTTCCGGCGTACGGACACCGCCCGGGAATCGGCAGCTCATGCCCACGATCGCGATGGGGTCGTCCGGGTCGGTCACCACCGTCGCCGTCGCCGCCGTCATCGCCTCGAGGGCGCCGGCGTGCTCGACCTCCCCGTCGAACAGCTCGGCCCGCAGGTGATCGGCCAGAACCATAGGAGTCGGGTGGTCGAACACCATGGTCGCGGGGAGCTTGAGCCCAGTTTCTTTGGCCAGGCGGTTACGGAGCTCCACCGCGGTCAGCGAGTCGAAACCGAGTTCCCGGAAGGTGCTCGCCGCGGTGACCGAGCTCGCACTGCCGTGCGCGAGGACGACCGCCGCCTGGTTCCGCACCAGTTCGAGCAGTGCCCGGGTCCGCTCCGCTGCGGTGGCCGCGGCCAGCCGGTCCCGGAGGGCCGAGGCCCCGTCGTCCGCCGCCGCGGTCTCCTCCTCCTGGAGATCCCGCACCTCGGGCAGGCCCGTGAGCAGCGGGCTCGGGCGCAGCGCCGTGAACACGGGCGCGAACCGCGTCCAGTCCACATCGGCCACGGTGACGTGCGTGTCGCCCTCGGCGAGGGCCTGCTGCAGGGCCGCGACGGCCCGCTCCGGAACCATGGCGGGCAGCCCCCGGCGCAACAGCTCCGCCTCCGCCTCGCCCGCCGCCATGCCGCCGTCGGCCCACGGGCCCCAGCTGATGGACGTCGCGGTCAGGCCGCGGGCCCGCCGGTCCTGGGCGAGGGCGTCGAGGTGGGCGT
>NZ_BAABCQ010000255.1:0-7495 GCF_039539045.1 Streptomyces marokkonensis | reverse complement strand
TTCGAACTCGCGACCTCAACCTTGGCAAGGTTGCGCTCTACCAACTGAGCTACGTCCGCCTGTCGGTTCGGTCCGCTTCCGCGTCCCGGCGACGTCATGAACTCTAGCGGATTCCGGGGCCAGCACAAAAACGCGTTTGTGCAGCGTGCTGCGGTGAGGCCACGCGCGGGCCTGGTCGGGGCGCCCGGAAGGACACGTTCGGGTCACCTCAGGGGCACCGGCCTAGACTCGACAGCGTGCTCGACCTCCCTCCCCTCGCCCGCTTCGGTGACCGTCTGGCCACCGGCCTCCTCGACGTCACGAGCGATCCCGCCGCCCTCGACTCCAGCGGTTTCTGGGCCGTCTGCGCGGACTTCGAAGGCCGTCTGACCTGCGCACGTTTCGCGGAGGTACGCACGGCGCAGGTGCCGGCTCCGGTGCCGGGCGGGTGGCGGGGGCCGTCCGTCGGTGACTGGACCTCCTCCCTCGACCGCGCCGCGTACACGGCGGCCGTACGGCGCATCCGCCGGCGCATAGCCGCCGGCGAGGTCTACCAGGCCAACCTCTGCCGGGTGCTCTCCGCGCCCGTCGCCCCCGGCGCCGACGTGGACGCCCTCACCGCCCTGCTGGCCCGCGGCAACCCGGCACCGTACGCCGGGACGATCCGGCTGCCCGGGCACGGCGTCGAGATCGCCACCGCGTCCCCCGAGCTGTTCCTGCGACGGGACGGCGGGGTCGTGGAGTCCGGGCCGATCAAGGGGACCGGGCGGACCGAGGCCGACCTGTTGGAGAAGGACTACGCCGAGAACGTGATGATCGTGGACCTGGTCCGCAACGACATCGGGCGGGTCTGCGCCGCGGGGACCGTCACCGTGCCCGACCTCTGCGCGGTCGAGAAGCATCCGGGTCTCGTGCACCTGGTGTCGTCCGTACGGGGCGAACTGCGCGCGGGCGCCGGCTGGCCGGAGCTGCTCGACGCGGCCTTCCCGCCCGGGTCCGTCACCGGGGCCCCCAAGTCGAGCGCCCTGCGGATCATCGACGCGCTGGAGACCGTGCCCCGGGGCCCGTACTGCGGGGGCATCGGCTGGGTGGACGCCGACCGGGACACCGGTGAGCTGGCCGTCGGTATCCGTACCTTCTGGATCGACCGTGCCGCGGGCCTGCTGCGCTTCGGCACCGGCGCCGGGATCACCTGGGGCTCCGATCCCGAAGGGGAGTGGCGGGAGACCGAACTCAAGGCGTCCCGGCTGCTCGCGGTAGCGTCGGGTGCGTACGAGGCGAACGGAACCGGAGAGGCGCTACTGACGTGAAGATCTGGCTCGACGGCGGGCTGCAGGACCTCGAGTCCGCCCGCGTCTCCGTCCTCGACCACGGACTGACCGTGGGCGACGGCATCTTCGAGACGGTGAAGGCGGTGGACGGCAGGCCGTTCGCGCTGACCCGGCACCTCGACCGGCTGACCCGGTCGGCCCGCGGCCTGGGGCTGCCCGATCCCGACCTCGACGAGGTGCGCCGCGCCTGCGCCGCCGTCCTGGAAGCCAACCCCATGCCGCTGGGCCGGCTGCGCCTCACCTACACCGGCGGCCACGGCCCCCTCGGCTCCGACCGCGGTGAACACGGCCCGACCCTCGTCGTGGCCCTCGGCGAGACCGGCCGCCGCCCCGACTCCACAGCCGTCATCACGGTGCCCTGGACCCGCAACGAGCGCGGCGCGCTCACGGGCCTGAAGACGACCTCCTACGCCGAGAACGTCGTCGCCCTCGCCCGGGCCCGCGCCCGGGGCGCCACAGAGGCGCTGTTCGGCAACACGGTGGGGCAGCTGTGCGAGGGAACCGGGTCGAACGTCTTCGTCGTCCTCGACGGCGAGATCCACACCCCGCCGGTCACCTCCGGCTGCCTCGCCGGGATCACCCGCGCCCTGGCCGTCGAGTGGACGGGCGCCCGCGAGACCGATCTCCCGCTCGACGTTCTGGACCGTGCCGACGAGGTCTTCCTGACCTCCACCCTGCGGGACGTCCAGGCCGTGCACCGCGTCGACGACCGTGAACTGCCGGGCGTCCCGGGACCGGTGACCGCCAAGGCCATGCGGATCTTCGACGAGCGGGCCGGGGACGACCTGGATCCGTGACCTGGACGCACGGCGGCCGGATATTCGGCTGCCCTTCGCCTTTTCGGCGGGTAGAACACCCGTGATGACCACGACCCTGCGGCCGACCGAGCCGCTTCAGAGCGCTGCCGACGGGACACGTTCACGCCGCTACCAGGTGTGCGTGAACAGCCGTCCCGTCGGCGCGATACATCTTGGCACCTCGCAGGCCTTCGGCGGCTCGGTGGCCGTGATCCGCAAGCTGCGCATCGACGAACCGGACCGCCGGCGCGGCCGGGGCACGGTGGCCGCGCTCGCGGCCGAGGAGATCGCACGGGGCTGGGGCTGCCGGCAGATCGAGGCGAGCGTCGAGCCAGGCACCGAGGCGGGCCTGCGACTGGCCCAGGCGCTGGGCTACGTCCTGCGCACCCGCGGCATGACCAAGCCGCTCGGCGACACCCCGCCCGCCCTGCCCGCGGACAGCCACGCACGGCCCATGAGACCGGACGAGTTCGACGCCTGGCAGGCCTACGAGTCGGAGCAGTACGCCCGTACCTGGATCGAGAGTGGCGTACCCGAGACCGAGGCGTACGAGAAGGCGCGCAGCGACCACGAGACGATTCTGCCGCAGGGCCTGGACACCGAGAACATGCTGTTCAGTGTGTTGGAGCACGAGGGAACGCGGGTCGGCGTCCTGTGGCTGGCGCTGTGGCGGGAGCGGGCCTTCGTCTTCGATGTCGAGGCCGACGCGGCCCACCGGGGCCGGGGGCACGGCCGTACGCTGATGCTGCTGGCCGAGGCTCAGGCGATCGCCGCCGGCCGGCCGCTCATCGGCCTCAACGTCTTCGCGGGGAACACCCCGGCCGAGCGGCTCTACGAGTCGCTCGGCTACGGGACCACGCGGTACAGCTTCTACAAACCCCTGCTGTGACGGCGGTGGCCGGCCGGCTCCCGGCCGGCCACCGGCTCAGCCCCGCGTTCAGTCCCGGTCGCGGCCCGGTGTTCAACCCTCCGGCTGCTCGGCCAGCAGCCGGTCCGCGATCTCCTCGACGCGCTCACGCAGCCCTTCCTGGCTCTTGCCGCCGTCGAGGCGCTCGCCGCCGATCACGTACGTGGGGGTGCCGGTCACGCCGATCGCCTTGCCCTCGGCCTGGTCGGCGTCGACGATCAGGATGTGCCGGCCGTCGATCAGCGCCGTGTCGAACTCCTCCGCGTCCAGTCCCAGCTCCCGGGCCACCTCGACCAGCAGCGGTTCTCCCTCACGGTCCAGCTCCGCGACCCGGTCCAGGACGGCCTCGGCGTACGCCCATCCCTTCCCCTGGGCCACGGCCTCCTCGGCGGCCTGGGCCGCCGGGAAGGAGTGCTTGTGCTTCTCCAGGGGAAAGTGCCGCAGCCGCAGCTCCAGACGGTCGCCGTAGCGGGCGCGCAGGGCGCGGAGGTCGTCCAGGGCGGTGTGGCAGTCCGGGCACTGGAGCTCGCACCAGACGTCGAGGACGGGCGCGGCGGAACGGGCGGGGGAGGAGTCGCTCATGGTCCCCATTCTCCCAGCCCACGGGGCGGCGTCCCGACCACCGTCGTACGCCGGTCACCGGCACCTGGGGAGGAGCCGACCCCGAGATCTCCCTGATCTCGGGCCGGAGCATGGCCTCACGGTGCTCGGACGGTGCAGGATGGAAGGGACAGAAGCACTCATGCCCGACCGAGCCCAGCCTGGAGGACCGGATGATTGCCGAGACCGTCTGCTCCGCGGTGTCCGCGGCGGGCCTGGGCATCGCGGCGGTCACCGCGTACCGCAGGCGTTTCCTCACCGCGACCCGCATCGCCGCCTACTCACTGGTCCCCGTCGGGCTGGTGATGACCGGAGTCGTCGAGTGGCTGGCCGACACGGCCTTCAGCCCGGTGGCCTGGGCCGGCTTCGCGGTACTGGGGGTGTCCTGGCTCCTCTTCATGACCACGCGCACGGTGGAGCGCCGCCGCGGCGGCACCCGTAAGGAACGCAAGGAGGCCCGTGCCGCCGCGCAGCGCGACGCGGTGGCCCCGGCGGCCTCGGAGCCCTCTCTCGGCGCCGGTGCTCGCCCGGCCGCCAGGCCCACTGCCAAACCTGCGAAGACCTCCCGTGGTGATGACGACTTCAGCGACATCGAGGCCATCCTGAAGAAGCACGGGATATGACCGCCGACTGACCGTCGCCTCCCCGGACCGGACCGACCCAGCGGTCCCAGGGCGTCAGCGCCCGTTCCGGAACGATCACCATCCGACCGGACATCGCGACATTCAACGAACTCCCGGTCTTCACTGGCGTGTTGATCGCCCAGGTCCCGCGTACTGCGTCATGATCGCGACGAGATGCCGGACACCACTCAGCTGGATACCCAGCTGGACACGAGACAGAGCGAAACCGCGCCAACGCAGAGCGAACCGCGCGGCTGCCTCTTCGCCCTTTCCCAGCCACCGCTCATGATCTTCCTTGCGGTGATCGGGTGTCTGCTGCTCATGGCTTCGTTGCACGACCTGCTGTTGCTGTGAGCCGTACCCGCGTTCCCCGGCGCCACCCGCCGGGGACCGCGTCGCCACCGAGGCAGGCATCGGTCCTTGCTGAGGTCGTAGCGAGCGAGTTCCTGGCCGTCGGCGTCTCCGTACCGGTCCCGCACGGGCGCGTCAGCGGGCCGCCTCCTTGCGCCGCGCACGGTATGCGGCCACGTGCAAGCGGTTTCCGCAGGTGCGGCTGTCGCAGTACCGCCGAGAGCGGTTCCGGGAGAGATCGACGAAGGCGCGGCGGCAGTCGGGAGCCTCGCACCGCCGCAGCCGCTCCTGCTCTCCGGCGACCACGAAGAACGCCAGGGCCATCCCGCAGTCGGCGGCCAGGTGGTCGGCGACGGAGGCGCCGGGTGCGAAGTAGTGGATGTGCCAGTCGTAGCCGTCGTGGTCGGTGAGCCGGGGCGTGGTTCCGGCAGCGGCGACCAGGTCGTTGATCAGCCCCGCCGCGATCCTCGCCTCGGGGGCCGCGAAGACAGCCGCGAACCGGCCGCGGATCTTGCGCACCGCCGAGAGGTCGAGCTCCGAGAGCACGCCGATGTCGCTGATTTCGTGCGTTCCCACAAATTCCTGGAGGGCCGCGACATCCGGCAGTCCGTCCACCGCCGACTCGTCCTCCGGCACGGTGTTCACCAGATCCACCACGGTGTCGAGGGCGCACCGGGTGTCGTGGGTGATCAGCACATTTCGCTCCCTGGCCTGAGGTCGGGCGGGCGCCCGCCGATGCTGGCCGATGGTAGTGGCTTCCGCGGCGTGCGAACCGGCCCGGATTTCGGTACCCACAGTCGGTTGCCCGTACAACGGCGGCCGGCCGGCCTTCGTTCCCCGCTCGGCCGCGCACCCCCTGCTGCCGCGCACACACCGGCGTCGTCGCCGCGGAGGTCCGCGGCGACGACGCCGGTGTGTGCCGTATGCGGTTGTCCGGGCCCGTGCCGTCACCCCGAGTCGACGGCGACGGGCGGCTTCACGGGGCCTCGCCCTAGCTTTCCGCCAGGATGTGCGAGAGCTCCTGATCGAGATCGAAATGCCGGTGCTCCGTGCCGGGCGGCACGGCGGCGTCTGTGCGCTTCAGGAAGGACTCCAGAGCCCTCGCCGGGGCTTCGAGCAGCGCCTCGCCCTCCGGAGAGCTCAGGGCGATGCACACGACGCCCTGGCCATGGCTGCGGGACGGCCAGACGCGGACGTCGCCGGTGCCCGTGGGGCGATGGAGGCCTTCGGCGAGGAGGTCGCGGGCGAACACCCACTCGACGGTCTCCTCGGCTCCGGTGTGGAAGGTGGCGTGCACGGCGTAGGGGTCGGCCGTGTCGTACCGCAGGCCTGCGGGGACAGGCAGGGAGGACTCGCTCGACACAACGAGGCGCAGGTGCAGCTCGCAGCTGACCGTGGTGTTCATAAGCGCCAGGGCCTTTCGCTCAGTGTGCGCTCGGGGATTCGCACGTCGGCGAAATCGACATGCCACCTACGGTGCCGTTGTAAACCCCTCTGAGTGTTTTGCGTGTGTTTATGTAACTCTTCCGGCCGAGAGATCGTTCGGGTCATGCGCCCATTCCGGTGACAGGTTTCGCTCCGGTAGTGTTTGGCTGTATGAACACGGGGAGTAACAAGCCCGGCGAGGCAGTCGCGGCGGAAGACCGTACGGGGACGGACGAGGCCGCGGCCGAGCGTGCACTGGGCTCGCGAGCACCGGATTTCATCAAGGCGCGCCGCGCCCTCCACCTGAGCTGGCAGGTCGGCGTCTTCATCGTCGGCCTCGCGGTCGTGGTGGCCGGCGTCGCCATGCTGGTGCTGCCCGGACCGGGCTGGGTCGTGATTTTCGGGGGTATGGCGATCTGGGCGACCGAGTTCGTCTGGGCCCAGATCGTTCTGCGTTGGACCAAGCGCAAGGTCACCGAGGCGGCGCAGCGCGCCCTCGATCCCAAGGTGCGGCGTCGGAACATCATCCTGACCTCGGTCGGGCTGGTGATCGTGGCCGCGCTGGCAGGTATCTACCTGTGGAAGTTCGGCCTCCAGATGCCCTGGAAGATCGAGGACCAGTGACCCTCGGCGGGGGCCCGGAGACCAGACCCCCGCCGGACGCCGGCCTCGTCACGGGCACCCCCTGACATGGGGTAATGTTCTTCCTGCGTCCGGGCGATTAGCTCAGTGGGAGAGCGCTTCGTTCACACCGAAGAGGTCACTGGTTCGAACCCAGTATCGCCCACCGGATCATCAGGCGGCCCGGCTCACGATCGTGAGCCGGGCCGCCTTGTCGTGCGGGTGTGCCCCGGACGGCGGCGCGGCAGCAGGTCCGGGCGGCCCCGAGACGTGTGCCGGAGCTGTCCCGTGCGGTGTCTCCGGGGGGCCGCCGCACGGCGGCTGCAAAGCGCCCGCGCGGCGTGCGCCGGGCCGGCGGTGGCGCACGGGGCCGAGCCCGCAGCTGTCTCGAGCCGACCGGCTCCCACCCGACCGGCCGTGCCGGGTGTTCCGGGCCGACCGTGCTTGCGTGTCCCGGCCCGCCCGGCAGAGCTGTGTGTTCCGAGCCGGCCGGCCCCGTCCCGGCCCGCCGCGCGCTGTGCGTCCCCGGCCTGCCGTGCTGCGCCTCCGGAGTCCGGTTGGTCACGTCCCGGACCGACTGACCGACCGTGCGCCGCGACTGGCCGACCGTGTGCTGCGCCCGGCCGTTCGTGCAGCCCGTCCGGCCGGCCGCACGGCCGTTCCGCTTCCGTGCGTCTTCACCCAACCGTGACCTTCCGTGCCGCCCGCCCCCGCGAGCTCTCCGGTGTTCGGTCCATCGGTCACGCCGCGCCGACCTGGACGTTTTCCCCCGCCGCCGGGGAGCGGGGCCGGAATGGTCGGCTCCGCCCCGCGCCCGGTGCCCATCAATTCCTGTCCGAATCATTGACGCGCCCCTGGGCC
>NZ_BAABCQ010000254.1:0-7496 GCF_039539045.1 Streptomyces marokkonensis | reverse complement strand
TACGATCCGACTTCGCCCACCGGGCCTCGCCGCTCTGGGAGGACAAACCGCACGGCGGTTACTACACCCAGGACGACATCCGGGAGATCGTCGCCTACGCCGCCGACCGGCACATCACCGTCGTCCCCGAGATCGACTCGCCCGGCCACTCGCAGGCCGCCATCGCCGCGTATCCGGAACTGGGCAACACCGACGTCGTCGACACCGCCTCCCTCACAGTCTGGGACACCTGGGGCGTCTGCGAGAACGTACTCGCTCCCACCGAGAACACGCTGCGCTTCTACGAGGGCGTGTTCGAGGAACTGCTGGAGCTCTTCCCCTCGGAGTTCATCCACGTCGGGGGTGACGAATGCCCCAAGGACCAGTGGCGGCGCTCGGCGACCGCGCAGGCGCGCATCCGGGAACTCGGACTCGACGACGAGGACGGGCTCCAGGCCTGGTTCATCCAGCACTTCGACACCTGGCTCGCCGAGCGCGGACGCCGGCTCATCGGCTGGGACGAGATCCTGGAGGGCGGGCTGGCCAAGGGCGCGGCCGTGTCCTCCTGGCGCGGGTACGCGGGCGGGGTCGCCGCCGCGCGCGCGGGGCACGACGTCGTCATGTGCCCGGAGCAGCAGGTGTACCTGGACCACCGGCAGCACGCGGGCGAGGACGAGCCCGTGCCGATCGGTTTCGTGCGCACCCTGGAGGACGTGTACCGGTTCGAGCCGGTTCCGACGGAGCTGACCCCGGCAGAGACCGGACATGTGCTCGGTACCCAGGCGAACGTGTGGAGCGAGGTGATGGAGAACCAGGGGCGGGTGGACTACCAGACGTTCCCGAGGCTCGCCGCCTTCGCCGAGGTGGCCTGGAGCGCTCTGCCCGCACCGGGCGAGCGTGACTTCGCCGGGTTCGAGCGGCGGATGGCCGCCCACTACCGGCGGCTCGACGCCCTGGGCGTCGCCTACCGGCCGCCCGGCGGTCCACTGCCCTGGCAGCGGCGGCCCGGCGTGCTCGGCCGGCCGATCGACGGGCCGCCGCCGAACAAGTGAGGCATCCGGGCAAGGCGCGTGAGGAAGGCGCGTGAGGAAGGCGCGTGAACGAGGCGCGTAAACATGGAAAACGCCCCGAAACCTCACTGGAGAGTGGCAACTCTGGTTCAACGCGCGCATCTCCGACTGTCGGCCGATTGACGCAGATGCGTACGAAAACGGTCCATCTCGTCGACGAGGCGGGTGAAAGCCTCCTAGCGGACCCCCGCGTTCGGGTGCTGCGAAGATGTGCCAGAGTTGCCACGTCCGCCCTGTGAGGTCGTACCGTACGGCCACATGGGCGGGACCAGGTGGGACAGCGGGAAGGGGCAGTCGGGTTGACCACGCACGCACCGCAGGCGGCGCAGGCCGTCACGCTGCCCACGACACTGGACGAGGCGGTGGCGGCACTCGCCGCGATGCCCGCCGCCGTGCCGGTCGCGGGCGGCACCGACCTGATGGCGGCCGTCAACTCCGGCCAGCTCAGGCCCGCCGCGCTGGTGGGCCTCGGCCGGATCAGCGAGATCCGCGGCTGGCAGTACCAGGACGGGCACGCACTGCTCGGCGCCGGACTCACGCACGCCCGCATGGGGCGCCCCGACTTCGCCGCGCTCATCCCGGCGCTCGCCGCCGCCGCGCGCGCCGCCGGACCGCCGCAGATCCGCAACGCGGGCACCCTGGGCGGCAACATCGCCTCGGCCGCCGCCACCGGCGACGCGCTGCCGGTGCTGGCCGCGCTGGAGGCGACACTGATCATCGCCGGTCCGGGCGGGGCCCGCCGGGAGATGCCGGTGTCGCACCTGCTGGCCGGTATGGAGATGCTCCGCGCGGGCGAACTGATCGGCTACGTGCGCGTGCCGCTGCTGCACGCGCCGCAGGTCTTCCTGAAGGCGACCGGCCGGACCGGCCCGGGCCGCGCGGCGGCCTCCGTGGCGCTGGTCCTCGACCCCGCCCGGCGCGGGGTGCGGTGCGCCGTCGGCGCCATCGCGCCGATGCCGCTGCGGCCCCTGGAGGCCGAGCAGTGGGTGGCCTCCCTCATCGACTGGGACAACGGCCGCGCGATCGTCCCGGAGGCCCTGAGCGCCTTCGGCGAGTACGTCGCCGCCGCCTGCATCCCCGACGCGGCCCCGGCCGAGGACGGCTCCGTACCGCAACTCCCGCCGGCCGTGACGCACCTGCGGCGCACCGTCGCCGCACTGGCCCGACGAGCACTGGGGAGGGCGCTGTCGTGACCGACGACCAGCACGGAGACCGGCAGAGCGATCAGCACCCGGGGGGCACGCCCCCGAGCGGCGGCCGCTGGGACCCGCTGCCCCAGGGCGACTACGACGACGGCGCCACCGCCTTCGTGAAGCTCCCCGAGGGCGGCGTGGACGCGCTCATGGCATCCGCCGACAGCCCGCTCGCCGCGCCCGGGCACGGCTACGTGCCGCCGCAGATCACGGTCACGCCCGCCACGACCGCCGGTACCGACCCGGCGGCCACCGGCTCCTGGGCGTTGCCGTCCGCACCCGTGGACGGCACGCAGTGGCAGGTCCCCGACGCGGGGCGGGAGTCCGCCGCTCATCAGGGGTACGCCGAATACCAGCAGCAGGACCCGTACGGCGGGAGCGTGCCGTACGACCCGAACGCCGTGTACGACCCGAACGGCGGGCATGCCGACCCGTTCACGTACCGGCCCGGGGCCACCGGCCAGTGGGACTTCTCCGGGGCCGGGGCCGGGGGCGATGCCCGGACCGGTGCCATGCCCGGGCAGGACGTGCCCGGCCAGGACGTGCCCGGGCAGGACGTGACCGGGCAGTGGTCCATTCCCGTCGCCGACGGCGACCTTCCGGACGAGTCGGGCGAGTTCACCCAGTCCTCCCTGGCCGAGCAGTGGGGCGGCACCGCGCCCGCCACCCTGCCCGGCGGCGCGCCCGCGCCCTGGGCGACCCAGCAGGCCGGACAGCCGTGGGGCGACCGCACGGCGCAGACCGGGCCGGCCGGTCGGGAACGGCAGGCCGAGGGCCGGTCCGCACCCGAGACGCCCGGGCCGGCCGCCGGTCCGTACGGGGAGACGCCCGCGGCATCCGTCGCCGAGCCCGCCGCCGAGCCCGTCGTGGAGACCGGCCCTCCGGCCGGCCGGGCCACGGCGGCCGACGGGACGGCGATCGACGAGCACCAGGAGGCCGAGGAGGCGCCTGAGGGCCCCTCAGGGCCGTCCGCGGGCGCTGTCGGGGTCGAGGAGGTGGAATCCGCCCCCTCGGCCGCCGAGGAGCCCGTGAAGGGCCCGGCAGCGGTCGCCGCCGCACAGGAGCAGGCGCGGGAGCCCGGGCAGGACCGGGCCCCTGAGGGTGACGGTGACCGGGGCCCTGGCAGTGACCGGGACTCGGAGGGGGAGCCCCACACCGGCCCGCGGGCCGAAACCGACCGCGAACACGACCGCGACCGCGAACACGACCGCGACCGCGACCGCGAACACGACCGCGACCGCGAACACGACTGGGACCCGGCCGCCTCCGAGGTCGACCCGGCCGTCCCGCAGGAGCACGCCCCCTCCGGTCCGCACGAGGAGCACCCCCTCGCCTCGTACGTGCTGCGCGTCAACGGCGCCGACCGGCCCGTCACGGACGCCTGGATCGGCGAGTCGCTGCTGTACGTGCTGCGTGAGCGGCTCGGCCTCGCGGGCGCCAAGGACGGCTGCTCGCAGGGCGAGTGCGGCGCCTGCAACGTGCAGGTCGACGGACGGCTGGTCGCCTCCTGCCTGGTCCCGGCCGTGACCAGCGCAGGCAGCGAGGTGCGTACGGTCGAGGGCCTCGCCGCCGACGGCCGGCCGTCGGACGTGCAGCGGGCGCTCGCCCGGCGCGGCGCGGTGCAGTGCGGCTTCTGCGTGCCCGGCATGGCGATGACCGTGCACAACCTCCTGGAGGGCAACCCGGCGCCGACCGAGCTGGAGGCCCGCCAGGCCTTGTGCGGCAACCTGTGCCGCTGCTCCGGCTACCGGGGTGTCCTGGACGCCGTCCAGGAGGTCGTCGCCGAGCGCGAGGCATACGCCGCCGCCGACGCGAACGCCACGGACGCCGACGAGCTCCGGATCCCGCACCAGGCGGGTCCGGGCGCGGGCGGCGTCAACCCGTCGGCCTTCGAACCCCAGGGCCCGCCCGGGACACCTCCCGGCAACCCGGACGCACCGGAACCCCACTCCCAAGGACCGCACGACCAGCCGCACTACGGCGACGAGTCCTACGGCGACGAGTCCTACGGCGACGAGCCCTACGAAGACCAGCCCTACGACGACCGGCCCCACGGCCAGGGCGCCCACGGTCAGGGCCCGCACGTCCAGGACGGAGGCCACGCGTGAGCAACGACGCCGCGACTGCGGAGGCCGCGGGGACCACCGAGGCGGTCCCCGCCCCCGAGTCGATCCCGCACGGCCTGGGCGCGTCCCTGCCGCCCGCCGACGCCCGCGCGAAGACGGAGGGCACCTTCCCGTACGCCGCCGACCTGTGGGCCGAGGGCCTGCTGTGGGCGGCCGTCCTGCGCTCGCCGCACCCGCACGCGCGCATCGTGTCCATCGACACCACCCACGCGCGCGAGATGCCCGGCGTACGGGCGGTCGTCACATACGAGGACGTCCCGGGCGCCCCGTCGCACGGGCGCGGCGGCCGGGCCGACCGCCCGGTGTTCGCCTCCGAGGTGGTCCGCCACCATGGCGAGCCCATCGCCGCCGTCGCCGCCGACCACCCGGACACCGCGCGGATGGCCGCCGCCGCCGTCATCGTGGAGTACGAGGCGCTCGACCCGGTGACCGACCCGGAGCAGGCCTTCGAGGCCGAACCGCTGCACCCCGACGGCAACCTGATCCGGCACATCCCGCTGCGGCACGGCGACCCGGAGGCGGCCGGGGAGGTCGTCGTCGAGGGCCTGTACCGCATCGGCCGCCAGGACCCGGCGCCGATAGGAGCCGAGGCCGGCCTGGCCGTGCCGCGCCCCGACGGCGGCGTGGAGCTGTACCTGGCCTCCACCGACCCGCACGCCGACCGCGACACGGCCGCGTCCTGCTACGGCCTGTCACCCGAACAGGTGAAGATCGTCGTCACCGGGGTGCCCGGCGCCACCGCCGACCGCGAGGACCAGAGCTTCCAGCTGCCGCTCGGCCTGCTGGCCCTGAGGACCGGCTGCCCCGTGAAGCTGACCGCCACGCGCGAGGAGTCCTTCCTCGGCCACGTCCACCGGCACCCCACCCTGCTCCGCTACCGCCACCACGCGGACGCCGAGGGCAGGGTCGTGAAGGTCGAGGCGCAGATCCTGCTCGACGCGGGCGCCTACGCCGACACCTCCTCGGAGGCGCTGGCCGCCGCGGTGGCCTTCGCCTGCGGCCCGTACGTCGTCCCCAACGCCTTCATCGAGGGCTGGGCCGTACGCACCAACAACCCGCCCTCCGGCCACGTGCGCGGGGAGGGCGCCATGCAGGTGTGCGCCGCCTACGAGGCGCAGATGGACAAGGTCGCCAAGAAGCTCGGTCTGGACCCGGCCGAGGTCCGGCTGCGCAACGTGCTGGCCACCGGCGACGTGCTCCCCACCGGCCAGACGGTCACCTGCCCCGCCCCCGTCGCCGAACTCCTCCAGGCGGTCCGCGACTTCCCGCTTCCCGCCCTGCCCAAGGACACGCCCGAGGACGAGTGGCTGCTGCCCGGCGGCCCCGAGGGCGCGGGCGAGCCGGGCGCGGTGCGCCGGGGCGTGGGCTACGGCATCGGCATGGTGCACATGCTCGGCGCGGAGGGCGCGGACGAGGTCTCCACGGCCACCGTGAAGGTCCAGGACGGCGTGGCGACGGTGCTGTGCGCGGCGGTCGAGACCGGGCAGGGCTTCTCCACACTGGCCCGGCAGATCGTCCAGGACATCCTCGGCGTCGACGAGGTGCAGGTGGCGCCGGTCGACACCGACCAGCCCCCGGCCGGCGCCGGCTGCCGGGGCCGTCACACCTGGGTGTCGGGCGGCGCGGTGGAACGGGCGGCCAAGATGGTCCGCACCCAGCTCCTCCAGCCGCTGGCACACCAGTTCGGAATGTCGACCGAGCTGCTCCAGATCGCCGACGGCAAGATCACCTCGTACGACGGCGTGCTGTCGACGACCGTCGGCGAGGCGCTGGAAGGCAAGGAACTGTGGGCCACCGCCCAGTGCCGCCCGCACCCGACCGAGCCGTTGGACGAGGCCGGCCAGGGCGACGCCTTCGTCGGCATGGCCTTCTGCGCGATCCGCGCGGTCGTGGACGTCGACGTCGAGATCGGCTCGGTGCGGGTCGTGGAGCTGGCCGTCGCGCAGGACGTGGGCCGGGTGCTGAACCCGGCGCAGCTGACCGCCCGGATCGAGGCGGGCGTGACCCAGGGCGTCGGCATCGCGCTCACGGAGAACCTGCGCACCCCGCGCGGCCTGATCCGCCATCCCGACCTGACCGGCTACGCCCTGCCGACCGCGCTGGACACCCCGGACATCCGGATCGTGAAGCTCGTCGAGGAACGCGACGTGGTCGCCCCGTTCGGCGCCAAGGCGGTCAGCGCGGTGCCCGTGGTGACCTCCCCGGCGGCCGTCGCCTCGGCCGTGCGCGCGGCCACGGGACGCCCGGTCAACCGGCTCCCGATCCGGCCGCAGGCCGCGGTGGTGACCGGCACCTGAGCTTCCCGAGCTCAGAGCGCGAGTTCGATTCTCGTCACCCGCTCCATGATGAAGGCCCTGGTCAGCGACCTGGGTCTTGTTCGCTTCCGGCTACTACGGCTCCGTGTCGAGGAGTCGGGCGGCCTCGCGGGGGTCCATCAGGTTGGACCAGGCTTGTTCGGCGGGGAGCAGGTCCCGCTCCGGCAGGGCGTATTCGGGGTACCAGCCGTCGGCCTCGCAGCCGGGGACGTTGCGCAGGATCAAGGTGGTGAGGTTCGGCGGGACCGAACCCGTGATCCGCACCGCGAGGTACGTTTCGTGGCCGTCGTCGGCGCGGACCTGAAGGCCGACGGTGAAGGTGTCGAAATCCACTGTGTGCTCCTGACCGTCCCGGAGGGTGGCACGGCTCAGGGTCAGAACCGCAGTCCGGAGTCGCCGCACGAAACGGACTCCCGCTTCGGCGCGATAGCGGACGTGGTCCTCGCGAGTGGGGAGCAAGTGGGCGGTGTACGTGGCGGACTTGAGCGCGTCGGCGTTGCCGGCGTTGTAGCGGGTTCGGGCGGTCTTGCCGTCAGCTTCGAGAGCGGCGTAGAAGTCGTCGGTGGAGCCGTCCTCACGGCGGCCGGCCGCCACCAGCCACGGGAGATCGGCGTCCACCCAGACCGCCCCGCGCCAGCGCTGGACCTTCACCTTGAACAACACCTGGTCATCGACAGCGCGGATGCGCTCATGCTTGGCATCGTCCGCCGCGAACTGCTCAGCGGTCTTCGCCAAGATCGGGTGCTCGATCTCGTCCAGGGGGCCGGTCACCGCCGGCAGGGGGAGTCCGAGGTCATCGCGTAGGCATCGCAA
>NZ_BAABCQ010000253.1:0-7560 GCF_039539045.1 Streptomyces marokkonensis | reverse complement strand
CTGGAGAAAATGGTCATCTCGTATTTCCCGGGCAGGGGAACGGTCTGGGAGGAGACGTACTACGAAGGCAGGGCCAAGGGGGAGGCTGAAGGCAGGGCCAAGGGTGTCCTGCGGGTGCTCGAAGTCCGTGGCCTGACCGTTTCCGACGACGAGCGGGCCCGCGTCACCGGCTGCCTGGACCTCGCCCGCCTCGACGACTGGCTCGACCGGGCCGGAACGGTCGCGCGAGTGGAAGAGCTGTTCGCGGGGATGCCGGACGAGCCGCAGGAGGAGCGCCGCTCGGAGTAAGTCACCCGTCGGCCGGGTGCACCACGGTGACCAGGCGGAAGCGCTGCAGGACCGCCGGTGTCGTGTCGTCCACGGTGAAGCCCGGGTCGTTCAGGGCCGCGCGCATCTCCTCGCTGTGCCAGAACCCTTCATGGCCCGCCCGCCACTCGGCCACGCTCGTGTATCCCTCGCCCTCGTCCACCGCGTGGGCGAGGTCCACCTGACCCAGCGGGAGGACGCGCACGTCGGTCACCTCGATGACGGCGACCGGGCGGTCGTCGGAGTCGACGACCACTTCGCGGCTCCCGACCGTCGGCAGTGGTTCGCCCTCGTGCTCGTAGTCGAGGACGAGTCCGGTCGTGGAGGTCTTCGAGCCGTCGAGGATCGCCGCCACGAGCTGGTCGCGCAGCGGGCCGGGGGAGGCGAACTCGGCCCTGGGCAACGAGGCGAGGTCCGAGGCGGAAGTTGGCGTCATGCGAACACCGTAAGACCCGGGAGTGTCCCACGACACACCCCTACTCACTCCACCCTGGCCACATCCCGCCACGCCCCCGGGATCGCCTCCGCGACGTCGTGCGCCCCCGTCGGCGCGCCGCCCGCCGCGAAACGCCCCGCCAGGCCGTGGACGTACGCCGCCACGCTGCCCGCGTCCAGCGCCGTGAGCCCCGCCGCCAGCAGGGACCCCGCCAGCCCCGAGAGCACATCCCCGCTCCCGGCCGTGGCGAGCCACGACGTCCCCGTCGAGTTGACCCGTACCGGGCCTCCCTCCGACCCGGCCACCACCGTCGTCGACCCCTTCAGCAGCACCGTCGCCCCGTACCGTCCCGCCAGCTCCCGTGCCGAGGCCAGCCGCGCGCCCTCGACCTCCTCCCGGCTCACCCCGAGCAGCGCCGCCGCCTCCCCGGCATGCGGCGTCATCAGCGTCGGCGCCGTACGGCCCCGTACCGCCCCGGCGTCGGCCAGCCGCAGTCCGTCCGCGTCGATCAGCACCGGCACCTCCGCCGCCAGTACCTCCGCCACCGTCCCGGCGTCGTCACCGGCGCCCGGACCGACGACCCACGCCTGCACCCGCCCCGCCCGCTTCGGTCCCTGGTCGGACACGAGCGTCTCCGGGTAGCGCGCGATCACCGCGTCCCCGGCCGGACCGACGTACCGCACCGCCCCGGCCCCACCCCGCAGCGCCCCGGCGACGGCGAGCACGGCCGCGCCCGGATAGCGGGCGGACCCGGCGGCGATGCCGACGACCCCTCGCCGGTACTTGTCGCTCTCCGCGCCCGGCACCGGCAGAAGCCGCGCCACGTCCGCGTACTGCAAGGCTTCCAGCCCGGCCGCGTCGTTCGGCAGCGACAGCCCGATGTCCACCAGCCGCACCGACCCCGCGTACTCCCGCGCCGGATCGACCAGCAGCCCCGGCTTGTGCGCCCCGAACGTCACCGTCAGGTCGGCCCGGACCGCCGCTCCCGGCACCTGCCCGGTGTCCGCGTCGACCCCGCTCGGCAGGTCGACGGCGACGACGGCCGCCCGCGACCGCGCCGCCGCGTCGGCGAGCGGCACCGCCTCCTGACGCAGCCCGCCCCTGCCGCCGATCCCGACGATGCCGTCGACGACCAGGTCGGCGCGCGAGATCAACTGCTCGGCGGACCCGTCGCCCGCGACCCGTCCACCCGCCCGGCGCAACGCCGCCAGCCCCCCGCCGTGCGCGCGCTCCGGCGCGAGCAGCACAGCCGTCACGCCCGCCCCCCGCCGGGCGAGCCGCGCCCCGGCGTACAGGGCGTCGCCGCCGTTGTCCCCGCTGCCGACCAGCAGCACCACCCGGCTGCCGTACACCCGGCCGGTCGCCCGCCCCAGCACCTCCGCGCAGGCGACGGCGAGCCCGGCCGCGGCCCGCCCCATCAACGCCCCCTCCGGAAGCCGTGCCATCAGCTCCCGTTCGGCGTTCCTGACCATCTCCACGCTGTACGCAGTCCGCATGCCGTCGAGTCTTCCCCGTACGCGGTGAACGTCACCGGTCCGCCCCGCGAGCGGGTGCGGGACAGTTGATCTC
This sequence comes from Streptomyces marokkonensis, assembly GCF_039539045.1. Lineage (NCBI taxonomy): Bacteria > Bacillati > Actinomycetota > Actinomycetes > Kitasatosporales > Streptomycetaceae > Streptomyces > Streptomyces marokkonensis. The sequence goes on along the minus strand of NZ_BAABCQ010000253.1, from coordinate 5,249 downwards.
ATGGCTCCCATGGGTGACGACGACGAGACGGCACAGGTGATGACCTCGCTGGGGGCACGCCTGCGCGCCATCCGGCAGGCCCGCGGGCTCACCCTTGCCCAGCTCGGCGCCGCCACCGGCATCTCCGTGTCCACGCTGTCCCGGCTGGAGTCGGGCCTGCGCGAGCCGGGGCTGCGGCACCTGCTGCCGCTGGCCAGGGCGCACCGCCTGCCCCTGGACGACCTGGTCGGCTCCCGGACCGGCGACCCCCGCGTCCACCCGCGCCCGTTCACCCGGCACGGCCAGACCTGGATCCCCCTCACCCGCAACCCGAACGACGGGCTGCACGCCTACAAGCAGATCCTCCCCGCCCCCGCGGTCGCCCGGACCGGAGGGTCTCCGCGACCGGAGCTGGGCTCCCACGAGGGGCACGAGTGGATCTACGTCCTCTCCGGTCGGCTGCTCCTCGCGCTGGGCGACCACGACCTGGTCCTGGCGGCCGGCGAGACGGCGGAGTTCGACACCCGCGTCCCGCACGGCATCGCCAACGCGGGGGACCGGCCCGTCGAGTGGCTCGCCCTGTACGGGGCCCAGGGCGAGCGCATGCACATCCGGGTACAGCCGGCCATCCGGGTTCAGCCGACGAGGGCCTGACCGGCCCCGCCGGCGGAACGGGCGACGCGGAACCCCACGTCGTCGACCCGGAACGTCGGATGGCTGCGGCGCCGCACCGAGGCCCGGCAGCTCCAGTGCTCGTCGAACCAGCCACCGCCGCGCAGCACCCGGTAGGCGCCGTACACCTCGGCGTCGTAGAGGTCCCAGCACCACTCCCAGACGTTGCCGAGCGTGTCGTACAGGCCCCAGGCGTTCGGCAGCATGCCACCCACCTCGTGGACGCCCTCCCGCGAGTTGCCGCGGTACCGGGCGATGTCGTCCAGGGGGCCGTAGCGGGGGCCGTCGGTCCCGGCTCGGCAGGCGTGTTCCCATTCGGCCTCGGTCGGCAGCCGGTACCCGTCGGCGGACGTGTCCCAGATGACCTCGTCGCCCTCACCGGTGCCGGCGCCCTCGTCGACGCGGTAGACCGGGCGGAGCCCCTCGCGCACCGACAGCGCGTTGCAGAACCCGACCGCGTCCGTCCACGAGACCTCCGCGACGGGCAGCCGCTCCTCCCCAGCGGCCGGGGGCCTCCGGCCGGTGACCCGCGCGTACGCGGCCCGCGTGACCGGGAACGCCGCCAGCCGGCAGGACGCCACCTCCACCGGCCAGCTGCGCCGCGTCCGCCGGTCCGACAGGGTCACCCGCCCCGACGGCACGGAGACCATCCTGATCCCCGTTCCCGTCCCCGTCCCCGTCCCCGTCCCCGTCCCCGGTCCCGTCCCCGTCCCCGTTCCCGTCCCCGTCCCCGTCCCCGTCCCCGTCCCCGGTCCCGTCCCCGTCCCCGTTCCCGTCCCCGGTCCCGTCCCCGTCCGCGGTCCCGTCCCCGTCCGCGTCCCCGGTCCCGGTCCCGTCCCCGTCCCCGTTCCCGTCCCCGGTCCCGCACCCATGTCTTCGACACCCGCACCACTGACGTTCATGGGCGTCAGCCTTCCGCGATCACCACCGCCGACGCCACCCCCGCGTCATGGCTCAGCGACACGTGCCAAGACGCCACCCCCAGCTCCGCCGCCCGCGCCGCCACCGTCCCCGTCACCCGCAGCCGTGGCCGCCCGCTGTCCTCGACGTACACCTCGGCGTCCGTCCAGTGCAGCCCCGCCGGCGCGCCGAGCGCCTTGGCCAGCGCCTCCTTCGCCGCGAAGCGGGCGGCGAGCGAGGCGACGCCCCGGCGTTCCCCGCTCGGCAGCAGCAACTCGCTTTCCAGGAAGAGCCGCTGGGCCATGGCCGGCGTGCGCTCCAGAGACGCCCCGAACCGCTCGACCTCGGCCACGTCGATCCCGACCCCGATGATGCTCATGCCGGGCACCCTAACGACGTCACGGGCGATCCGTGTTCTGCGGGGAAGCGGGCCCCGGGTGCTCTGAGAGACTGGGGGCACGATGAGTGAGACAGCTGCTCGGCGGGACGCGGTGCTGCGGGCCCGTGCCGAGATCGACCTGGCCGCCCTGCGGGCCAACGTCCGCGCACTGCGCGAACGGGCCCCCGGTGCGGCTCTCATGGCCGTCGTCAAGGCCGACGCCTACGGCCACGGCGCGATCCCGTGCGCCCGCGCGGCCGTCGCGGCGGGCGCGACCTGGCTGGGTACCGCCACGCCGCAGGAGGCCCTCGTACTGCGCGCGGAGGCGGGTCTGCCGGACGACGTGCGGATCATGTGCTGGCTGTGGACACCGGGCGGCCCCTGGCGGGAGGCCGTCGAGGCCCGTCTCGACGTGTCCGTCAGCGGGATGTGGGCCCTGGACGAGGTCACCGGGGCGGCACGGCGGGCCGGACTCCCCGCGCGGGTGCAGCTCAAGGCCGACACCGGGCTCGGCCGCAATGGCTGCCAGCCCGGCGAGGACTGGGCCGAGCTGGTGGCGGCGGCCCGGCGGGCCGAGGACGAGGGCCTGCTCCGCGTCACCGGTCTCTGGTCGCACTTCGCCTGCGCCGACGAGCCCGGGCACCCCTCCATCAACGCCCAGCTCACCCGCTTCCGGGAGATGACGGCATACGCCGAGCAGCAGGGCGTACGCCCCGACGTCCGGCACATCGCCAACTCGCCGGCCACGCTCTCCCTCCCCGAGTCCCATTTCGACCTCGTACGGCCCGGCATCGCGATGTACGGCGTCTCGCCCAGCCCCGAGATCGGCACCCCCGCCGACTTCGGACTGCGCCCGGTGATGACGCTGTCCGCGTCGCTGGCCCTGGTCAAGCAGGTCCCCGGCGGCCACGGCGTCAGCTACGGGCACCACTACACGACCCCCGGCGAGACCACCCTCGGCCTCGTCCCCCTCGGCTACGCGGACGGCGTCCCGCGGCACGCCTCCTCCACCGGTCCCGTCCTGGTCGACGGCAAGTGGCGCACGGTCGCGGGGCGGATCGCGATGGACCAGTTCGTCGTGGACCTGGGCGGGGACCGGCCGGAGCCCGGCAGCGAGGCGGTGCTGTTCGGCCCCGGCGACCGCGGCGAGCCCACCGCCGAGGACTGGGCGCAGGCGGCGGGCACCATCGCGTACGAGATCGTCACCCGGATCGGGGCACGCGTCCCGCGCGTCCATGTGAACGAGTGACGCGTCCGTTCGACGAGTGACGCGTCACTCGTCGCGGCGCGCGACGTGCACGACACGCGGGCAGGGGAATCAGCAACCGGCGGGGAACCGCACGACGGCCCGGCGAAGAGGAGCGGTACGTGAGCGAGAGCAACACGGAGGCCGTCGTGGCGGCCGTCGCCTCCGCCACGGAGGCCGCCACCGAGGTCGTCGGCGGCTGGCGCCGGGCGACCGGCATCGCCGGTGTCGCGATAGGCGTGGTCGCGGCGGGCGCCGCGGCCGGCGTGGCGATAGAACGGCTCACCGTCGGCCGCGGGATGCGGCAGAAGGCCCGGCTCGCCCTCGACTCGACGGGTCCGTACGGCGGACTGCGCGGCACCCCGGGCAAGGCGTACGCCGACGACGGCACCGAGCTGTACTACGAGGTCGACGACGTCGACCCGGAGACGGAGTCCGCGCTCACCCGGCGCCGACGGCGGCTGTTCGGCCGTAAGGCACCCGCCCCCGTGACCGTCGTCTTCAGCCACGGCTACTGCCTGAACCAGGACTCCTGGCACTTCCAGCGGGAGGCCCTCAGAGGCGTCGTCCGCACCGTGCACTGGGACCAGCGCAGTCACGGCCGGTCCGGGCGGGGCGTGTCCCAGGTGCGGGACGACCGGCCGGTCACCATCGACGACCTGGGCCGGGATTTGAAGGCCGTCATCGACGCCGCCGTGCCCGAGGGCCCGATCGTGCTGGTCGGGCACTCCATGGGCGGCATGACCGTGATGGCCCTGGCCGACGTGTTCCCCGAGCTGCTGGCCGAGCGGGTCGTCGGCGTCGCCCTCGTCGGCACGTCCTCCGGGCGGCTCGGTGAGGTCAACTTCGGGCTGCCCGTCGCCGGTGTCAACGCGGTGCGGCGGGTCCTCCCGGGCGTGCTGAAGGCGCTGGGGCAGCGGGCCGAGCTGGTGGAGAAGGGGAGGCGGGCGACGGCGGACCTGTTCGCCGGGATCATCAAGCGGTACTCGTTCGCGTCGCGGGACGTGGACCCGGCCGTGGCCCGGTTCGCCGAGCGGATGATCGAGTCGACGCCGATCGACGTGGTCGCCCAGTACTACCCGGCCTTCAACGACCACGACAAGACAGAGGCCCTCGCCCACTTCGCCGACCTGCCGGTCCTCGTACTCGCCGGGGTGCGGGACCTGGTCACGCCGAGCGAGCACAGCGAGGCGATCGCCGACCTCTTGCCGGGCGCCGAGTTGGTACTGGTGCCGGACGCCGGGCACCTGGTCATGATGGAGCACCCGGAGGTCGTCACCGACCGCCTCGCTGATCTGCTCGCCCGCGCGGGGGCGTTGCCGTCGTCAACGGATACGGTTGATGGCTGTGACTCCGCCTCTTCCTGAGCGGAAGCGGCGGCTTCCAGTCTTGTGGCTGCGGTCCAGCCACAACCGGCCCCCTGCGGGGTGTGGCAAAAGTACTACTGCGAGTGAGTGACGATGGAAGAATCCGCAAAGTCGCACATCCCGGCCGAGCCCGGCCGGCCCGCCCCCGGCGTCGAGATCACCGTCATCTCCCCGGAGGAGATGCGGGAACTGGGCCGCAGGCTCGCCACGGTGCTGCGCGCCGGTGACCTGCTGATGCTCAGCGGGGAGCTGGGCGCCGGCAAGACGACGCTGACCCGGGGGCTCGGCGAGGGCATGGGCGTGCGCGGCGCCGTCACCTCCCCGACCTTCGTGATCGCCCGCGTCCACCCCTCCCTCGGCGACGGTCCGCCGCTCGTCCACGTCGACGCCTACCGGCTGTCCGGCGGTCTGGACGAGATGGAGGACCTCGACCTCGACGTCTCCCTGCCCGACTCGGTGATCGTGGTGGAGTGGGGCGAGGGCAAGGTCGAGGAGCTGACCGACGACCGGTTGTGGCTCCGGATCGACCGGGCCGTCGGCGACACCACGGACGAGGTGCGGCACGTGACGCTGACGGGTGTCGGCGAGCGCTGGTCCGGGGTCGACCTGAACGTGCTCGCGGTCTGAGTCGGGGCCTCTTCCGCAAGAGGTTCCGACAAGACGTCGGGAAAATATTGCCTTCCGGGTCTTGAGCGTGGTCACATGG
>NZ_BAABCQ010000252.1:0-7604 GCF_039539045.1 Streptomyces marokkonensis | reverse complement strand
AATTCACGTAAGCAACTCCTTGGCTCACAGAACGACATGGCTACGATCCGACTTAGCCTCCTTTCGAGCTGCCGCATATCCCATCCCTTTCCCGGCTTCTTCCATGACCGGTTCCGTGATCGGTTCCAGGCGCTGTCCAGGCGGTTTCCAGGCGGTTTCCAGGCGGCTCCTACTGACCCCTGCAGAGAGGATCTCCTTCCATGCGTCGTGCCTTCAGTCGACGGCTCGACAAAGTGTCACGCTCCCCACTGGTCGCTGTCGACGGCTTGATCCAGACCCTGTCCGAGGGGCCGGTCAGCAAGCTGCACCAGGGCAAGACCTACTTCGAGCCGTGCGCACGCCCGCGCCCGTGGCTGAGAGAGGAGTTCGGCCTCGGCGCCGAGGACCACGCGCCGCCCAGCGGCGCGCCGATGCTGCGGCGCGCGCTGAGTTCGCACATGAGCAGGCGGTGGGGTCAGGACGTCCCCGTCGACCAGGTCATCGTCACGAACGGTGCGACACACGCCATCTCCTCCGTGCTGCACGCCGTACTGGAGGAGGGTGACGAGGTCCTGATCCTCTCTCCTCAATGGCTGTTCGCCCACGGCCTGGTCCGTGCGGCCGGCGGCGTCGCCCGCGAGGTCCCGGTCTTCCTGGAGCTGTCCGACGACCCTGCCTACGACTTCGTCAGCCCGCTCCAGGCCGCCGTCGGACCACGCACCCGGGCCGTCTACTTCAACAACCCGAACAACCCGACCGGCTTCCGGCTCGACCGCGAGCAGCTCGCGCGGCTGGTCGCCTTCGCCGAGCAGCACGACCTCTGGCTGATCGCCGACCACGCGTACGAGAACTACGACTTCAGCGACGAGGGCTACCTCGACGTGGCGCTGCTGCCCGGCGCCGCTGAGCGCACCTTCTCGGTACACACGTTCAGCAAGACCTACGCCATGCCCGGGCTGCGCACCGGATATCTGGTGACACCACCAGGACTGGGTGACCTGCTGACCAAATGGGGCCTCTACACCCTGTATTCGGTCGCCACCGCCTCGCAGTTCACCGCCTACACGGCGCTCAGGACCTCGCAGGAGGAGCTGGCGCTTCGCCGCAAGAAGGCGGCGGAGGCGCGGGACCTCACCGAGCGCCTGCTGACCGTGCCCCACACCACGGTCCAGGGCGGTCTCTACACCTTCCTCGACCTCTCCGGGTACGGGGGCACCCCCCAGGAGTTCCTGCACGCGTGCATCGCCGCCGGGGTCTCGCTGGCGCCGGGCGAGGCGTTCGGCGAGCACTGCGCGGGGTGGGCGCGGCTGTGCTTCACCGCGGTGGAGCCCGCAGAGCTCAGCACCGCCCTGGACAAGATCAATTCCGTGTACGCATCCGCGTACTCAGGGGAGGCTCGATGACCAGCAACGCCCTCGCGCCCGCGGCGCTCAGCACGCATGAGCCCCACGAAGCGGCCGACGCCATCCGCCCGTACCTGCACCGGTACACCAGCCCGGCCAAGCTCGGTATCAAGGTGAACCTGTACCGGGACATCGAGGTCGAGGGTCTCGCCCAGGCCCTGCGGGCCCCCGACCTGGCGGACTGCCCTGTCGAGTGTCTGATGGTCGGCGACTCGTACTTCATGACCCACCTGGGCCGCCCGGGCACGGCCATGAGGGACGACCAGGAGAGGGCCTGGGCCCTTGAGGTCATGCTCGGTCTGGTGGCGGAGGTCCACGCCTCCATGGGCGCGTCGCTGCCGCGGGCGCGCCGTCCGTTCCTCCTCGCGGACCTCCCGGACGGAGCGGCGGACACCATCGCGGGGGCGGCGTCGGCCGCGGAGCGGTTCATGGCCGCCGGAGCGGACGCGGTCAAGATCGAGGCAGTCGGCCCGGAGAGCCTGTACTGCGCGGAGGCCGTCGCCAAGCTGGACATCCCCACCGTCGTCCACCTCGGCTACACCCCGCAGCGCGGCGATCTGACCCGTCGCGGCAACACCATCGACGACGCGGCCGCCCTCTTCGCCGAGGCCCGGCGCGCCCGTGACGCGGGAGCGTGCGGGCTGGTCCTGGAGATGGTGAGCGAGCCGGTCAACGCGGCCCTCAGCCGGCCAGGACCCGGCTCGCTACCGGTGTACTCGGTCTTCAGCGGCCGGGCCGAGTACGGCGGTTACAGCCTCAACGTCTGGGACGCGGTGGTGAGGTCCGCCGTGCCCCGGCAGCTCTTCCCGCCGACCCCGGTCATCGACGTCGCTCAGGTACCCGAGCGGTATACGCCCGACCTACTCGCCGACCGGCTCGGTGAGCTGCTCCGCATGACCGTCGCCGGTGACTTCCCGCGCCACCTGAAGAACCGCATGTCCCCGGACGACCAGCAGGTGCTGGCGGACACCGACCCGTGGAGCCAGTCATGAGCGCGAGCGCACCGCACGCCGCCGAGGTCCAGGGCACCGAGGTCCAGGGCACCGAGGTCTTCGACGCGATGGAATCGGCGATACGGACGTACTGCCGCCGTTTCCCCGCTCTCTTCACCACGGCTCGCGGACATCGGCTCTGGGACGCGGACGGCCGGGAGTACACGGACTTTCTCTCCGGCGCCGGTGTCCTCAACTACGGCCACAACCACCCGCGGATCAAGCGCGCGGTACTCGACTACATCGAGAACGACGGCGTCGTCCACTCCCTGGACCTGCACACCTCCGCGAAGGCGACCTTCCTGGAGCGGTTCCGGGACGTGGTGCTCGCCCCACGCGGCCTCGACTACCGGGTGCAGTTCACCGGACCGACGGGGACGAACGCGGTGGAGGCCGCGCTGAAGGTGGCGCGCAGAGTCACCGGTCGAACAGGTGTGGTCGCGTTCACCGGCGGATTCCACGGGCTTTCGCTCGGCGCACTGGCGCTGTCCGCCACCTCCTTCAAGCGCGCCGCGTCCGGCGTACCGCTCGACCATGTGACCCGGATGCCCTACGACGGGTACTTCGGCGAGGGCGTGGACACCGTCGCCTACCTCCGCGCGATGCTGGAGGACCCGGGCAGCGGGGTGGACCAGCCGGCCGCGATCGTCCTGGAGACCGTGCAGGGCGAGGGCGGCCTGAACGCCGCCGGGACGGACTGGCTGCGCCGGCTGGCACGGCTTGCCGCCGAGCGGGACATCGTCCTGGTCGTCGACGACATCCAGGCCGGCTGCGGACGCGCCGGTCGCTTCTTCAGCTTTGAGGAGGCGGGGATCACCCCGGACATCGTCTGCCTGTCCAAGTCGCTCAGCGGTTACGGACTGCCGATGGCGTTGACTCTGGTACGTCCCGACCTGGACCGGCTGGGCCCGGGCGAGCACAGCGGTACGTTCCGCGGCCACAGCCTGGCGTTCTCCGCGGCGGCCACTGCCCTGGAACTGTGGGCGGACCCCGAGTTCGAGCCCCGCCTGTCCCGTACCGCGAGCCGGCTGGAGGGGCGGCTGACGGCCCTCGCCGAGCGGTATCAGGCACAGGGCTGCGAGGTGCGGGGACGCGGCATGCTGCGTGGTCTCGCCTTCACGGACCGGGGACTGGCGTCGCGGGTTTCGTCGCACGCGTTCGCGCGGGGCCTGCTGGTGGAGACCTCGGGAGCGCTCAGCCAGGTGCTCAAGGTGATGCCGCCGATCGTCATCGACGACGACGCACTCGACGGCGGACTCGACCTGCTGGACGCGGCGATCGGGCAAGCAGTTCAGCAGACGGTACAGGAGGAGACGAAGTGAAGCGTGACCAGCTCGGGGAAGAAATGACTGCGGCGACCCGGCCCGAGACCGGCGGCGAGCAGGACCTCATCTCGGGGAAGACGCTGCGCCGGATCTCGGACGCCTGGCTGGGCCGTGCCACCATCCGCACCGATCTCGAGGCGATCGAGCAGCCGGACGCCTACCAGGAAGGCCTGCCCGACTATCCGGTGCGGCTGCTGCCCTTCGCCGAGCATCCCGACTTCCTCGCCGCCTCGCCCGAGCAGCGCGAACAGGTGCTCACCTCCGCCTGGATCGCGTACAACGAGCGGGTCATCGCGGCGGAGGAGAAGGTCGCCAACCCCACCTTCGCGCGCATCGTGCACGGTGTGTTCCCGGGCGCCGACAGCTTTGAGATCAAGAGGTCGGTCCAGCAGGCCCATGTGGACGAGACGTGGCACACGTATATGCACATGATGGCGATGCAGCGCACCCGGGACGTGCGCGGCATCACCGACGAGCCCGAGTACCCGCCGACGGTGACGTACCGGATGCTCGCCGCCGCGCAGGCCGACGCGTCGGAGGCATGGAAGCGGGACCTGCTGGCGCTCGTGTGGACGACGGTCTCCGAGATCAGCGTCAACGCCTACCTGGAGTTGCTGTCCCGGGACAAGACGATCCAGCCGCTGCACTCGCTGGTCCCGCGGCTGCACGCCAAGGACGAGTCCGCCCACGGCTCGGTCATGGTCGAGGTCGCCAAGGCGCTGTATGTGCACATGAACGCCGAGCAGCGCCAGGCGTTCGCCGATGCGCTGCCGCGCGCGCTGCACGCCTTCGTCGCCCAGGACTTCAAGCTGTGGCCCGTGGTGCTGCGGCACGCCGGAATACGGAAGGCCGAGGACATCGTGGAGGACTGCAAGCGGGCGGCCGGGAGCAATCTCCTCGTACGGGACTTCTCCGGGGTGCGGCGTGTGGTGCGAGGACTGGGCCTGGAGGACCAGGTGGACTTCGACTTCGCCGACACGGCGGCCTGAGATGGTGGTCGGCCACCGGGAGGTCCTCGTCTTCGTCGACAGCGACTACGCGGACACGCCGTACGACAAGTGGGTCGCCGGAACAGACGTCCAGCTGCGGCTGCTGGTGTCGGCCGGAAAGTACGCGCAGTACCGGCACATCGACGGTGCCCGGGGTTTCGCCGACTACGCCGGCAGTGGCGAGGCCGACCAGGCGGCTCTGGAGACGGCGGACCGTGTCCGGCCGCACGCTGTCGTCGCCCGTATGGAGGGTGACCTGCTGCGGGCGGCGCGCCTGCGCGAACTGCTCGGCGTTCCGGGACAGGACTGGGCCAGCGCCAGCGCGTTCCGCGACAAGGTGCTGATGAAGCGCCTCGTGCGAGAGGCGGGCATCGCCGTGCCGGAGTTCGCGCCGGTACGGGTGACGATGGACCTGCTGGGCTTCGTACGGGAACACGGGTACGCGGTGGTGGTGAAGCCCGCCTTCGGGTCGGGCTCCACCGGCACCCGGGTGCTTCGGGGGCCGGGCGACCTGGCGGAGCTGCTGCGCTCCGGGCTGCCCGAGCGGGCCGAGGTGGAGCGGTTCGTCGAGGGACCCATGTACGTGGTGGACGGTCTGGTCGCGGGCGGCGAGGTGGTCGCGACCTTTGTGTCGCGCTACCTCAACGACTGTCTGTCCTTCCAGTCCGGCGCCTACCTGGGGTCGGTCCAACTGACCGACGACCGGGCGTTGATACGGCGGCTGGACGCGTACGCGCGACAGGTGATGGCCGCCCTGCCGACGCCCTCGTGCACGGCGTTCCATCTGGAGGTCTTCCATACGCCCGAAGACGAACTGGTGTTGTGCGAGGTCGGCAGCCGTACGGGCGGGGCGCTGAGCGCGGCGGCGATCCTGGCCGCCACCGGATTCGACGTGGACCAGGAGTGGTTCAGAGCCCAACTGGGCGAGGACGTGTCGGAGCCCGAGCGGCGGGACGCGGCCGGCTGGGTGGTGTTCTACCCGGAGTCGGGAACCCTCGCGGCCCTGCCGGACAGCCCCCCGTCCTATGTCGTGGAGCAACGGATACGGGGGGTGATCGGCACCGAGTACCAGGGTGGTGAGAAGTCCGGCGTGTATCTGGCCGCGTACGTGGTGACCGGGGCGGACGAGTTCGAGGTGGCGCGGCGGGCCGATGAGCTGGCCGACTGGTACGCGGCTGGGGTGCGCTGGGATTCCGGGGCTGCCGGGGCTTTCTGAGGCTTCAGGGGCGTGAGGGCTCTGGCGGGCGTTGTCCCGCCGGAGCCCTCTTCTTCGTACGCTTCGGGCCGGCACCCCGCGGTGCGGTTCAGCGCCGGTCCTTCTCCGACCGTCCCGAGGGGAGCGGGCCCGAGCGTGCGGGCAGACCGTCGATGCTCTTGCTGTTCTTCTCGAGCATGTAGTCCTCCAGCTGCTGGTCGCTTTTGCGCTCACCCCACTTGTCCTGCAGGTCACGCTCCCGGACCAGGGTCATCTCGGGCACCGCGAACCCGCACGAGTCGGCGATCCGGCTCAGCTCCACCACCACGATGGACCGGGGGATCGGATGCGTGCCGAATCGGCCGATGAGCGCGTCCCACCGCTCGGAGCCGGGGAACACGCTGTGCGCCTGGCCGTACAACCGCAGGATCTTGGGCTGCCGGGTGAAGGAGCAGAACATCAGCGTGATCCGCTTGTTGTCCCGGATGTGGGCGATCGTCTCCGCTCCCGACCCGATCAGGTCCAGGTAGGCCACCGTGGTGTCGTCGAGTACGGCGAAGGTGTCCATACCGCCCTTGGGCGAGACGTTGACATGGCCGTCGGATGAAAGCGAGGCCGTGCCGGTGAAGAAGAGCGGAGCCTGCTCGATGAATTCGCGCAGCGCCGGCGTCAGGGCGGGATAGATCTTTCCCATGTCACCTCACCTGCCGGGAGTCGGATCGAGCGGCCACGGACACGGACACGGACACGGCCACGGACGGCGGCGCAGCTGCGAACCCGGTCATGCCCGTAGCTCCTGCCCCGCCGCGGTCTCCAGCCACCGGACGACCTCGACGTTGTCGGCTGTGGCGGGCAGGCCCTTCTCCGCCCGCTCCCACAGTTCCCGGCACGCGGTGCCGAACGCCGCCGGACCGCGGGTCGTCGCCAGCAGGTCGGTCGCGATCCGGATGTCCTTGAGCATCAGCCGCAGCGCGAAGCCGGAGTCGAACGTCCCCGGGAGTACGTGGTCGACGAGCTTGGTCTCCGAGGCGTGGTTGCGGCCGGTGGACGTGTTGATCACGTCCAGCATGGTGGCTGCCTCCAGTCCGAAGGCCCGTCCCGCCAGCATCACCTCGGCGACCGCGGCGAGATTGACGGCGGACAGCAGGTTGTTGAGTGCCTTGAGCGCGTGTCCGGCGCCGGCCGGACCGACCCGGTGGACACGGCCCAACGAGCCGAGCACGGTCTCCGCTCCGGCAACGGCGTCGGCGTCGCCGGCCGCCATCAGCGTCAGCTCTCCCGCCCGAGCGGCGGCCGGGCTCCCGGACACCGGGGCGTCCACCACGGCCACGCCGTACCCGGCGGCGATGCGGCCCAGCTCGATCGTGCCGTCCGGCGCGCTGGACCCCGTATCGATGAGCAGCGCCCCGGGCTTCAGGTGGGGCAGCAGCTCGTCCGCCAGCAGGCGGACGGCCGAGCCGTCGGGGAGCATCGTCACCACGTAGGGAGCGTCGAGCTCGGACGCGGCCGCCACTGCGGTGACACCCGGGTGCCGGGCCACCTCCTGGAGCGCACGGGAATCCACGTCAAAGGCCGCCACGTCGAAGCCGCGGTCGGCGAGCCGACGGCACATTCCACTGCCCATGGAACCGAGTCCCGCAAAAGCTACCCGCACCTTACTAGTTCCCTCTTCGGACATCGCTGCATCAACTCCCCAGCAAGCTACGTATGATCAGAAACAG
>NZ_BAABCQ010000251.1:0-7657 GCF_039539045.1 Streptomyces marokkonensis | reverse complement strand
GCCTGCGGCGCCCTGCGGGGCAGGATGCCCTTGAACGTCCGTACCTGGACGTGCGGTGGCTGCGGGACGACCCACGACCGGGACGTGAACGCGGCCAACAACCTTCTGGCGGCCGGGCTGGCCGTGTCTGTCTGTGGAGCTGGTGTAAGACCTCAACGGAGTACTCCGGGCGGGCAGTCGGCGACGAAGCAGAAACCCTCACGACGTGAGCCGTGAGAATCCCCCTCCTTCAGGAGGGGGAGAAGTCAAGACGGGAGATGTGCGCGGAGCGAGCGAGCGCGACGAACCGGACGGATCCGGCGGACCCGAAGGACCCGAAGGACCCGAAGGACCCGACACGGTCCGCGAAGAGCGGGGAGGGACAGGAGCAGGAGCAGGAGCAGGGACAGGGACAGGAGCAGGTCTCCAGCGGTGTTCTCGTCTCGATCGGAGCCCTGCTGCTCGGCATGCTGCTCGCCGCCCTCGACCAGACCATCGTCTCGACGGCGCTGCCCACCATCGTCAGCGACCTGGGCGGCCTGGAGCACCTGTCCTGGGTGGTCACCGCGTACATGCTGGCCGCGACCGCCGCCACCCCGTTGTGGGGCAAGCTCGGCGACCAGTACGGGCGCAAGAAGCTGTTCCAGACGGCGATCGGGATCTTCCTGGTCGGCTCCGCGCTGTGCGGCGTGGCGCAGAGCATGTCCGAGCTGATCGCCTTCCGCGCCCTCCAGGGGCTGGGCGGCGGCGGGCTGATGGTGCTGTCCATGGCGATCGTCGGCGACCTGGTCTCGCCTCGCGAACGCGGCCGCTACCAGGGCCTCTTCGGTGCCGTCTTCGGCGCGACCAGCGTGCTCGGGCCGCTGCTCGGCGGGGTCTTCACCGAGCATCTCAGCTGGCGCTGGGTCTTCTACATCAACCTGCCCGTCGGTATCGTCGCGCTCGCCGTGATCGCGGCGGTGCTGCACATCCCGCGCCGGACCACCCGGCACGTCATCGACTACCTCGGCACCCTCCTCATCGCCTCCGTCGCCACCTGCCTGGTGCTGGTGGCCTCGCTCGGCGGCACGACCTGGGCCTGGGGGTCGCCGCAGATCATCGGCCTGGCGGTGCTGGGAGTCGTCCTGGCCGCCCTCTTCGTGGCCGTGGAACGCAGGGCAGCCGAACCCGTCCTCCCGCTCAAGCTCTTCCGCGTCCGCACCTTCACGCTCTCCGCCGTCATCAGCTTCGTCGTCGGCTTCGCGATGTTCGGCGCGATGACCTACCTGCCGACGTTCCTCCAGGTCGTGCGGGGCGTCAGCCCGACCATGTCCGGTGTGCACATGCTGCCGATGGTGTTCGGCCTGCTGCTGTCGTCGACGGTCTCCGGGCAGATCGTCAGCCGCACCGGCCGCTGGAAGGTGTTCCCCGTCGCGGGCACCGCCGTCACCACCCTCGGCCTGCTCCTGCTGCACCAGCTCGACGAGAACAGCGCGACCGCCGAGATGAGCGCCTACTTCTTCGTCTTCGGCCTGGGCCTCGGCCTGGTGATGCAGGTCCTCGTCCTCATCGTGCAGAACGCCGTGGCGTACGAGGACCTGGGCGTCGCCACCTCCGGCGCGACCTTCTTCCGCTCCATCGGCGCGTCCTTCGGTGTGGCCGTCTTCGGCACGATCTTCGCCGGCCGCCTCGGCGACAAGCTCGCGGACGCCTTCCGGGGTGCCGAACTTCCGCCCGGCGTCTCGGTGGACACCCTGAAGGCCGACCCGCGCGGCATCGGAGCCCTGCCGCCCGCGCTGCGTCCCGAGGCGCTGAGCGCCTACGCCTCCGCCATCACCGACGTCTTCCTGTACGCCGCTCCCGTCGCCCTCCTGGGTTTCCTGCTGGCCTGGTTCCTGAAGGAGGACCGGCTGCGCGGCTCGGTCAGGGCGCCGGACGCCACCCAGACCCTGGCCAGCAACCCGGTGGAGCGGTCCTCGCGCGACGAGGTGTGCCGTGCGCTGTCGGTGCTCGGCACCCGCGAGGGGCGCCGGGAGATCTACCGGCGGATCACCGCGCGGGCGGGCTACGACCTGCTGCCGGCGTCGAGCTGGATGCTGCTGCGGGTCAGGAAGTACGGCCGGGTCGAGCCCGCCGTGCTCGCCGAGCGCAGCCCCGTGCCGCTGAACGCCGTCATGGCCGCCGCCCGCCAGGTGGAGGAGCGGCATCTCGCCGTCCGCGAGGGCCCCGACCTGGTCCTCACCGAACGGGGCCGGCAGGTGGCGGAGCGGCTGGCGACGGCCCGCGAGGAGTCCCTGGCCGAGCTGCTGGGCGACTGGTGGGGCCCGGATCGCCCGACCGACCTGGTGCGTCTCGTGAGGGAGCTCACCGGCGAGCTGTGCGGCTCGGAGCGGGAGCGCCCGCACGAGGGGCGTTCGCGTGAGGGACGCACGCGCGAGGAACGGACCCCGGCACGGGCCGGCTGAGCCACCGCCGGCCTGCAAGCCGCGTCAGGCGGCGCGAGGGAGCCGCTTCAGATGCTTCGCGAACCAGTGCTCGGCGTACGGGTCCTCCTTGTACGCCTCGGTCTCCGTGTAGCCGAGACGCGCGTACAGGGCACGGGCCTCGACGAGGTCGCCTCGCGTGTCGAGGACCATCCGCGAGGCCCCGAGCGTCCGTGCCGCGTCCTCGGCGGCCCGCACCAGCAGTGCCGCGCCGCCCAGGCCGCGCATCCGCTCGTGCAGAAACACCCGGGTGAGCTCGGCGGTGGTGTCGTCCCGCAGCCGTACGCCCGAGGTGCCGGCCGGTTCGCCGCCGTACCGCGCGACCAGCAACCGCCCCCGGGGCGGTACGAGGTCGGCGCCGCGGTAGGCGGCGATCTCCCGCTCCAGCTCACCGGGGTCGGTGGGCCGCCCGTCGTGCAGCAGGTAGTAACGGTCGCTGACCTCTGTGTAGTACGCGCGCCAGAGGGCGGCGGCGACGGCGGAGTCGTACGGTTCCGGGGCGACGGTCCAGGTCATGACCGGCATTGTCGGATCGGGACCGGCATGCTGCGCAAGCGTATTTTCCCACTGATGTGCCGTCGGCGCGCGCCGTGCGCCGTTTGAGCGCGGACTCCGGGGCAACCCGAACAGCGAACCGGCCCGTTCGGAGAGCCGGTTGGGCCGAGAACCCGGAAGGCACTCATGTCCACAGGCGTGATCATCGCTTTGATCGTGATCGTGGCGGCCGTGCTCGTTGTCGCGGCCGTACTCGCTCTGCGCGCGCGGGGCCCCCAGCACGGCGGAAGCCTGAAGCGGCGCTTCGGGCCCGAGTACGACCGGGCCGTGGCCCGGCACGACGGCGACACCAAGGCCGCCGAGCGCGAACTCGCCGACCGCGTGGAACGGCACGGGTCGCTGCACGAGAGGCCGCTGGAGCCGGCCGAGCGCGAGCGCTTCGAGGCGCGCTGGACCGCGACCCAGGAGCGCTTCGTCGACTCCCCGCGCGAGGCGGTCGGCGAGGCGGACCGGCTGCTCGCGGAGCTGGCCGGCGCCCGGGGCTTCCCGGACGGCGGGCAGTACGAGGAGCAGCTCGCGGCGCTGTCCGTGCACCACGCCCACCACGTCGACGGCTACCGGCGCGTGCACCGCGTGACGCACGCGCGCGTGGACGGCGCGCAGGACAGCGGCGCGGGTACGGAGGAGATGCGCGAGTCCCTGGTCGAGGCCCGCGCACTGTTCGAGGACCTGGTACGTCCCGGCCGCCATGACGGCGGCAGGCACCGCGCCGGTACGGACGGCGACGGACACACGCCGCCCCGCGCCGCCCGCACCCACCACTCCTGGTCGCTCAGCAAGCGCCACCCGAAGGAGAGTTGAGGCACATGTCCGACGTGACCCGGCAGCCAGGCGGCAGCGGCACCCCCGCCGACGGCGGCACCCCCGCCGAGCCGCACAAGCAGAGCCCCGGCCCCGACGTCCACGCCGGGACCACCTCCGGCCTGGACACCATCCCGGCCCCGACCGAGAACACCGGCACCCCGGGCACCCCGGGCACCCCGGGCACCCCGGGCACCCCGGGCACCCCGGGCACCCACGGACACGGGGATGCACTGATCCCGCACGAGGAGTGCGACAAGCTCGGGCAGCGGCTGCAGCACGCGGTGGCCGGCTTCGTCGACGCGCCGCGTGCCTCCGTCGAGGAGGCCGACCGCGTCCTGGAGGAGATCGGCTCCCGCGTCACGGACGCCGTGACGCACCGGCGCCGCACACTGCGCACGTCCTGGCGCGACACGGGCGAGCCCGAGCGCGTCGCGACGAGTACCGACACCGAACAACTCCGGCTGGCCCTGCGGGACTACCGCGAGCTGGCGGACCGTCTCATGCGCCTGTGACTCACAGGCACCGAGGCGTCACCGATCCGCCCGGCGCTCCCGCCACCGCCCTACGACCTCTTCGACGTCGTAGGGCTTCAGACCCAGCGGGGGGCCGGGCGGCGGCTTGAACATGACGTCGCGGATCTTGACGTTGATCTCCTCGACGATGCGGCGGACCATCTGCTCCGACGGCGCGTTCGCCGCCGCCTCCAGGGCGTCCTCCGCCTCCTTGCGCAGGGCCAGCGTGGGCGGCAGCACGGAGAAGCCCTCGCGGGCCATCTTCCGTTTGACCCACCACAGTTCGTCGTAGGTGCTGTCGACTTCGCTCGGCAGGGGCTTTCCCGCGCCGGGCAGCTGTGCGAACTCGCCGCGCGCGTCCGCGTCACGAATCTGTTTGTCGACCCAGGACTCGAAGTCGACGCCAGGTGGCTTTCGCTCGGTCATGACCCCAGTGTGCCGGACACCGCGCCACCGGCCGATCTATCATGCGGCGGCGGTACGTCAACGAGGAACGACGTCCCAGGTTCCTCTCGGGTCCAGAAGGAGCGCGCGTGCTCGAACTCACCATGGCCGCCGTCACCGCGGCGGACGCGGGTGCCACGGCCGGCATGCAGATGGCCGATGCGCCCAGCGAGCCGGGGGCGGTGCTGCGGGTGGGCCGGGACAGGTCCGTGTGCCGGCTGTCGACGCCGGACGACTGGCTGTTCGTCTCCCGGGTCCACCTGGAGTTCCGGTGCGGTCCCGACGGCACGTGGCAGCTGACCTGGCTGCGGGGCTCGCAGCCGGACCCTTCCTCGGAGGTCCGGCTCACCGTCGGCGGACACACGCGGCCCCTGGACTACGGCGGCACCGTGCCGCTGCCGAGGGGCGGCAGCGGCGAGATCGTGGTCCAGGACCACGCGGAGCCGCGCAGCGTCAACGTCGGCTTCTACCACGAGGCCTGAGCACCCGTGCGCCGGTGCCTGCCCAGGGGCGCGGGTGCTCAGGCCAGCACCCGGGCCAGCGCGAATCCGTCGTAGCCCTTGCTGCCGACCGTCTGGACGGCCGTACCGCTGAGCCGCGGATGGCTGCCGATCAGCTCGATGGCGGCGCGGGTGCCGCGTACGTCGTCGGCGGCGTCGTCGGCGGCGTCGGCCACGCGGCCGCCGCGCACCACGTTGTCGAGGACGATCAGGCTGCCGGTGCTGGTGAGCTTCAGGGCCCACTCCACGTAGTGCGGGTTGTTGCCCTTGTCGGCGTCGATGAAGACCAGGTCGAAGGGCGGCGGATTCTCGTCGGCGAGCTTCGGCAGCGACTCCAGGGCGGGACCCACGCGCACGTCGACGAGGGCGTCGAGGCCGGCGCGGGCGATGTTGCGGGTGGCGACCTCGGCGTGCCGGGCGCTGTACTCCAGCGTGACGAGGCGGCCGTCGGAGGGGAGGGCGCGGGCCAGCCAGATGGTGCTGTAGCCGCCGAGGGTGCCGATCTCCAGGATGGTGCGGGCGCCCTGGACCTGGGCGAGGAGCTGGAGGAGCTTGCCCTGGTTGGCGGTGACGTTCACCTGCGGCAGCCGGGCGGCTTCGCTGTCCCGCAGGGCCGCCGTCAGGGGGGCGTCGTCGGGTGCGAGGTGGCTGGTGAAGTAGGCGTCGACGTCGTCCCAGAGCTGCGACTCGCTCATGACGGGGCCTCCCCTGTGCGGCGTCAGCTTTTCCGAGTATGTGCGCTGACGAAGATATCCGCACGGTGGTGGCGTTTCAGGCGTTTGCCGGAGTGTGTCAGCGTGGCACGGCCCGGGGTCCCCGGAGAGGGGCCCGCGAACACATCCCGGAGCCGTGCGCTCAGCCCTCCACCGACGGAGCCGACCCCGGCAGTGGGCGTCCCGCCGACTCCGACATGAACCACACCGCCACGCCACCGACCACGGCCGCGGCCATCATGTAGTACGCGGGCATCATCAGGTCCCCCGTCGCCCCGATCAGGGCCGTCACCACCAGCGGTGTCGTACCGCCGAACAGGGACACGGACACGTTGAAGCCGATCGACAGCGAGCCGTACCGCACCCGGGTCGGGAAGAGCGCCGGCAGCGCGGACGGCATCGACGCCGTGAAGCAGACCAGCAGCAGCCCCAGCGCGGCCATGCCCAGCCCCACCGCTAGCAGGCTGCCCTCGCGGATCAGCAGCAGCGCCGGTACGGACAGGAGCAGGAAGCCCGCGCAGCCCGCCGCGATCACCGGCCGCCGCCCGATCCGGTCGGTCAGCGCGCCGGCGAACGGCTGGACGACCATCATCAGCGCCATCACCACCAGCACCACGAGCAGCCCGTGCGTCTCGTCGTACTCCAGCTCGCTCGTCAGGTAGCTCGGCATGTACGACAGCAGCATGTAGTCGGTGACGTTGAAGACCAGCACCAGTCCGACGCAGAGCAGCAGCGCCCGCCACTGCCCGGTGATCATGTCCCGCAGCGGTGCCTTCGGCCGCGACGTCTCCGCCTTCTCGAGCTCGGCGGCGAACGCCGGCGTCTCCTCCAGCCGCATCCGCAGATAGAGCCCGACGATGCCCATCGGCCCGGCGATCAGGAACGGGATGCGCCAGCCCCAGGACGTCAGGTCGCCGTCGGAGAGCAGCGCCGTCATCAGCGTCACCAGCCCCGCACCGCCGATGTACCCGGCGAGCGTGCCGAACTCGAGCCAGCTCCCGAGGAACCCGCGCCGTTTGTCCGGCGCGTACTCGGCGATGAAAGTGGACGCGCCCGCGTACTCACCTCCGGTGGAGAACCCCTGCACCAGACGGGCGACCAGCAGCAGCACCGGAGCCCAGACGCCGATCGTCGCGTACGAGGGGATCAGCCCGATGGCGAACGTGCCCGCCGCCATCATGATCATCGTGAAGGCGAGAACCTTCTGCCGCCCGACCCGGTCGCCCAGTGGGCCGAAGACCATGCCGCCGAGCGGCCGGACCAGGAAGGCCGCCGCGAAGGCGCCGAAGGTGGAGAGCAGCTGGGCGGTCGGGTTGCCCGACGGGAAGAAGACCTTGCCCAGCGTCACGGCGATGTAGCTGTAGACGCCGAAGTCGAACCACTCCATCGCGTTGCCGAGCGCCGCCGCCTTCACGGCACGCTTGACGAGAGCGGGATCGGTCACGGTGGGGGAAGCGGTCCCCGGCGGAGGGGAGGGGTGCGGGTTCGTGCCGGACGGGTGAGTGGCGACGGGGGCAGCCGACAAAACTTCGCTCGCCTACCTTTCGACGGGAACAGGGACGCCACGACCCGTACGGCGGCACTGTCGCCGGGCCGGAAAGAAGCCCGCGGCACTCGGCCACGGGCAGAAAAGCGAAGTCGGATCGTAGCCATGTCGTTCTGTGAGCCAAGGAGTTGCTTACCTGAAT
>NZ_BAABCQ010000250.1:0-7696 GCF_039539045.1 Streptomyces marokkonensis | reverse complement strand
ACCTACGTCCCCAGCCTGATCGACATCCGCCGGAAACTGCCGACGACCGGCTGGGGCAATCCCGATCGGGTCCGGCTGCGGGCCGATGCCCGCGCGGCACTGACCCGGCCCGCCTCCCGGGTCTAGGGGACCGGATGGATCTCGGTCAGGCTCAGACCAGGAAGGGTCTCGTGAACCGCACCTCAACCCGGTATACCGACCATGTTTCTGCCGACCTGCGCCGGGCCTGGGCCGCCGCGGGCCACTACCCGGGCCAGGACCTGTATTCCCTGTTCCGTGGCCACGTCCAGCGCACGCCTCAGGCGCCGGCCGTGCTGGACGCCGAGGGTACGGTCAGCTACGGCGAACTGGACCAGGCAGCCCGGCGCCTGGCCGCGGGACTGGCGCAGCTCGGCATCGTCCCTGGCGACGTCGTGGCGGTCCAGCTGCCCAACGCCCGTCTCGCGTGTGCCGTCGACCTCGCCGTCGCCGCGGTGGGCGCCGTCGTACTGCCGTTTCCGCTCGGCCGGGGCGACCGGGACGCGGTCAGCCTGTTACGCCGCTCCGAGGCGGTCGCGGTGATCACCGTCGCCGATCATCACGGCTATCCCTGCGCCGAGCGGATCCGGAAACATGCCGACGCCCTGCCGATGCTGCGTGCCGTCATCGTCGCCGGGGACGGTGCCGCCGAGACGCCGGACTGTGTGCCGATCGAGGCCCTGGCCGCCGCCACCGCGGACGAGTTCGTGCCGCGGGAATTCGACCCCGACGCACCGGCACGGATCCTGGTCACCTCCGGGTCCGAGGCGGAACCGAAGATGGTCCTGTACTCGCACAACGCGCTGGCCGGTGGCCGCGGTGTCATGATGGCCGGCCTGCACCGAGGATCCCCGGCCACGATGCGCAACCTGTTCCTCGTCCCGCTGGCGTCGGCCTTCGGCTCCAGCGGGACGCCGGTCACCCTCGCAACCCTGGGCGGAACCCTCGTGCTGAGGCCGTCCTTCGACGCTGCCGGGACGCTGCGGACCATCGCCGAAACCCGGCCCACCCACCTGCTGGGCGTGCCCACGATGCTGCGCATGCTGCTGGACCGCCCGGAGATCCAGGACACCGACCTCAGCTCCCTGCAGGCCGCGGTACTCGGTGGGGCCGCGCTCGACCTGGACACGGCGCGGCGCGCCGAGGAGCTCCTGGGCTGCACAGTCGTCTCGCTGTACGGCTCGGCCGACGGCGTCTCCTGCAACAGCGGTCTCGCCCTTTACGACGGTACGGTCGGCCGTCCCGACCCCGCCGTCGCGGACATCCGCATCGTCGACCCGGACGGAACCGAGCTGCCCGACGGAGCGACCGGCGAGGTCGTCGCACGCGGCCCGATGTCGCCGATGAGCTACCTTAATTCCCCCGAGCTGGACGCCTCGCTGCGCACCCCGGACGGATGGACCCGCACCGGAGATCTCGGGTTGATCGACGACCGGGGCCGACTCCGGATCGTCGGACGCCGCAAGGACGTGGTCATCCGCGGCGGCCTCAACATCAGCCCGGCGGAGGTCGAGTCGGTGCTGATCACGCATCTCGCGATCCGCGACGTCGCCTGCGTAGCGGTGGCGGACCCGCTGTACGGAGAGCGCGTCTGCGCCTGCGTCGCCACCTCGGCCGACCTGAGTCTGGCCGAGATCACCGCCCACCTCGCCGCGGCCGGGATGGAGCCGCGGAAGTTCCCGGAACGCCTGTTGCTGCTGGCTGCCCTGCCGCTGAGCGCTGCGGGAAAGGTGGACCGGCAAGCGCTTCGGGCACAGGCCGCGAACCAGGGATCCGGCACGACCCGGTGAACCCGGTCCAGAACAGAGGATGTCACCAGATGACTGAGGGAATCCCGGAACCGATCTCCTATCTGCGGCACTGGGACCGCACCGAACCGTTCGATCCGCCGGCGGTGCTCGGTGAGCTGGTCCGGACGCGGCCACTGACCCGGATGGTGTATCCGGACGGTCACGTCGGCTGGCTGGCCACCAGCCACGAGCTCGCGCGTGAGGTGCTCAGCAGCCAGGCGTTCAGCCACCGCTTCCACACCACCCACGCCCCGGTGACGAAGAAGGGCGAGATCTTCCCCTCCGTGCCCATCGTGCCGGGCGGGTTCATCCACATGGATCCGCCGGAGCACACCCGCTACCGGAATCTGCTCAGCAGCGAGTTCAGTGCCCGCGCCACCGCGGCGTACGCCCCGCGGGTGGCCGAGCTGGCCGCCGCGCAGCTCGCCCAGGTACGGGAGCACGGCTCACCGGTCGACCTCCTGCCGACGTACGTCCGGCCGCTCTCGCTGCGGGTGTTGTGCGAGGTGCTGGGGGTCCCGTTCACCGGCAGCCCAGTCCTGTCCGCCCTGAGCGACAGCGCCACCGACGACGAGGTCGGCCTCGAGGCGGAGCGGGAGGCCGGGACCCGGGCGTACCACTACCTCCTGGACCTCGTGGGCAAGGCACGGGTCGAGCCGGGCGAGAACGTCACCGGGCGGCTGGCCGCCGACCCCGAGCTGACCGACCGCGAGATCACCAACATGCTGCTGATCGTCTTCGCGGCGGGCTTCGCCAGCTGCGAGGGCGCGCTCGCGTCGTCGTTGCTGGCGCTGCTGCACCACCGCGACCAGCTCGACAGGCTGCGTTCGGCCGCCCGGAGCGGCGTCGCCGACGGCATCGAGAAAATGGTCGAGGAGCTGCTGCGGTACACCTCGGTCAACCAGTTCCAGATCTTCCGGACCGCACTGTCCGATGTGGAACTCGGCGGGGAACTGGTCCGCGAGGGGGAGACGGTGACGGTCGCCTTGCCGGCGGCCAACCGTGATCCGGCCAAGTTCGGTTGTCCCGACGGGCTGGACCTGAGCCAGGACGCTTCCGCCCACCTGGCCTTCGGATACGGCGTACACGCCTGCGTCGGACAGCGGCTGGCCCGGCTCGTCCTGGCCGAGGGGCTGACCGCGCTGGTGCTCGGCATCCCCGGACTCGCCCTGGACGTGCCGCTGCAGGAGGTTCCGGTACGGCTGAAGACCCCGGTGCTGGGCGCACTGCGTCTGCCCGTGCGCTACTGATCCCGGCGTGTTCACGGGCGGCCGGAGGGCATCCGGCCGCCCGTACGCGCTAGCGCCGCGAACCGGGGGCCCGATCAGCGCATGCCAGCAGCGAATCGCGGACGTGGTCGTGGATCGAGTCCATCTGCGCGGTCGTGAAGCACTGCGTGCTGTACGGCATCTCGATGCTGAACCGGCCGTAGATCGTTGCCGGCGACGCGAGCAACGGGCCCGCACCGCGCTCCGGGGCCCACCGGCTGGACAGCGGGAACTTGGTCATGTCGACGATCTTCAGCCCCTTCGGCGACGGCGGCCCGTCGATTCTTCCGACGTTGGTGAGCACCAGGCTGGTCGGCCAGAGCTGGGGGTGGGGGAGCAACCGGTCCAGTGCCTGCATCTCCATCGCCGCGTCACCCCGCTCGATGCCGGCGCGCAACTCGGTGCTGAACCGGTGGCCGAGCTTGACCAGGTCGGCGTCGGCGGGCACGTGGAGCAGATCGCGGTACCAGGAGACCATGGGCACCATCGCCTCGTGGCTGAGCTCCGGCGCGAACTGGTTGCGCAGGTCGACCGTGCAGAAGCTGGACAGCCGGTGGTCGGCCAGTTCCTCGGGCAGGCCGGCGCGCACGGCCGCCAACAGTGCCGCGGCGACCAACCCGTTCACCGATACTCCGGTGTGCTTGGCGAAGGCCAGCAGACCAGTGGTCTGCGATTCGGTCAGCCGGAGCCTGCGCGAGGTCATCAGACTCTCCGCCGGCACCGGCGGGACGGACCCGGCCGCCCGGAACGGCAAAGACGCCACCGGTGCCCCCTCGGCCCGCTTGAGCCGCTCCTGGACGTAGGCGTCCAGCTCGGCATCGCTGCGCGGCGGCAGCCAGTCCTCGAGCGGCGCCGGCCACTCCTGCTGCCGCGGCTCCGGGGCCGAGTAGCTGCCGGACTGGATGTCGATGTAACGCTGCCAGATCCGGTTGCAGAACGCGGTCGCGCTGCGGCCGTCAGAGATCGCGTGGTCGACGCCGAACATCACGACGTCCTCGTCGGTGCCGGTCAGCAGGACGGCACGCGCGAGCGGGCCACCGAGGTGCAATGGCTTGTTGTACTCCTGAAGTCGCGCACCGGGCTCGTTGCGCCGGACGTGCAGACGCGGCAGCTCGCTCGGCTCCAGCAGGCTGAGGTAGTAGTCGTCGCCGTCCTTCTCCAGACGGCTGCGCAGACCTGGCGCCTCCGCGAGGACAGCGGTGAACGCCGCGTCCAGAATCCCGGCGTCGACGCCGCCGCGCACCACGCAGATCTGCAGCGCCTGTGTCCTGATCTCGCTGACGTACATCCGTTCCGACCGGGCAATTCGTCGGCGCATGCCTTCTCCTCATTGTCTGTCAGTCGACCTCGCCGGCCAGGATGGCGCTGCGATACGCGTGCCAGTCACCGTCGTCGGTGACGGTGCGGGTCTTCTCGATGCCGGCCCGGACGGTGAGATAGCGGCGGCCCTTCAGCACCACCTGGCCGTCGGGGACCGCTCGGCTGTAGAGCTCGCCGCCGCCGCCGGCGGCGAGCGCGGCGTTGATCGCCTTCTCCGCCGGCGCCCAGTCCGACCGGTCGCGGACGTGCGTGGTGAACTCGTAGACCGTGCTCCACTGGCCGAGCCTGGGGCGGCGCTGCAGCGACACACCGTCCCGGCCAGGGATGAGCCGGTACCGGCAGCCGTACTGGCGTTGATTGCCGACGGCGCCGTCGAGGCGCAGCGGCTCGACGAACGACGGCCCGGCGTACCCGATGTCGGCCAGCCAGGACCCGCCGTCCACGCGGGCCAGGATGAGCATGTGCTCGACCTCGACGCCGTACGACTGGCGGCCTTCCGCCGTCGTGCCGGCGATCAGGTCGGCATCGAACCCGAGGTCGCGCAGCAGCCGCAGGAACAGCCGGGTCATCTGGACGCAGCCGCCGCCGTTGCCCGCCGCGACCACCGAATCGAACGTCGCGTCCTCGTCGAAGTCGACCAGATCGACCAGCCTGCCGCTCGGAGCAGGCACAGCCAGCGAGCCCGCACTGTTGAACGGAACGGTCTCCATATGCCGCTTGTGCAGTGCGCCGAGGGTCGCCAGATCCGCGGCCGGTCTGCCGGCGGCGGGGTCGTACCCCAGCCGCCGCAGGTACGTGTCGCTGTCGTACATCCGTCCGTCCCTCTCCGGGGGATCCTTCACGCTGACAGTCGGCTAGCCGATCTCGACGACGACCTTGCCGAGGATGCCGGCCTGCACGGCGTCCTGTGCCTCGCCGGTGCGCTGGAGCGGGAACCGATGGATCGGAAGCCCGGCTTCCTCTCCCACAGCGAGTGCCCCGTCGGCCGCCGCCCTCGTGATGTCGGCCGACGCGAGGTCCTTGTCGGCCGCGGACAGCGTCATCACCAGCACGAACTGAAAGCGCAGGTTCCGACCGATCGCCTTCTTGGTCGGGAACGCCAGCACGCTGTCCCCCTCGGTGCCGTACGCGGCGACGGTGCCGTTCGGGGCGAGGACCTCCAAGTGGGTGGCGATGTTCTCGGTCGCCGCCACCTCGACGATGAGGTCCACCCCCTGCGGCGCGATGGCGCGGATGTCGGACTCCGCCGTCTCCGACCGGTACTCGACGGTGTGCGCCGCGCCGGCGCGGCGGGCCAGTTCCGCCTTCTTCGGGCCGCTGACCGTCGCGATCACGGTCGCCCCGGACCAGGCGCCGAGCTGGATCGCGGTATGCCCCACGGCTCCGGCGCCGCCGGCGACCAGCACGGTCCGCCCGCTCAGGGCGCCGGAGCCGAGACGGTCGGGGCCCTTCTGCCCGGCGAGCAGGCAGCGTTGGGCGGCGACCGCCGGGAGGCCGAAGCAGGCACCGGTCTCGAACGAGATATTCGCCGGCAGAGGGACCGCCTGGCGGGACGGGACGACGGCGCATTCCGCGGCAGTGCCGTGGGGCCGCTTGTACGCCGCCTCCCACACCCACACCCGCTGGCCGATCCGTTCCCGGTCGACGCCCGCTCCGACGGCGTCGATCACTCCGCTGCCGTCGTTGTGCGGAATCACCTCGGGGAACATCAGGGTGCCGTTGCGGTGACCGAACTGCCGGCCCTTCCAGTCCGAGTGGTTCACCCCGGAGACCGCGACACGAACCCGAACCTCACCGGGACCCGGCTCGGGCACAGGCCGGTCGACAAATCGGAGAACGTCACTTTTGCCGATTGACGAATATATGATCGCTTTCATATCGGGAGGTTATCCAATGCATGTCGCCTGACAAGGTGGATGGTGCGGCGCCGTCGAACCAGGGGATGACGCGTCCGGCAAAGCCGAGCCGGCAGGTCGGAAACCTGCCGGCTGTCGAATCCGACCGCGGATCCTATTGGCCCGAATCGTCGTTGTCTTCGAAAGCGGACACCAGCGGCCGCAGCGGAGTGAAATCGTGCCAGGGGTTCTGGAGGATCTGACGCCAGGTCGCGTCGTGCCCGCGGACCTTGAGCCGGAAGTAGACCGTGCGCCGAACGGAGTCGGACCTGTTGCTGCCGACGTTGTGGCCGACCATGTAGTGCTTCAGCAGCATGTCTCCGGCGCGGCCGCGTACCTGCTCCCGTTCGGGCAGCTTGATGTCCGGGTAGGAGGTGAACGCGTCGGGCCCGTGCTCACGGAAGTACTTCGCGTGAGCACGGTGCGTTCCCGGCCAGACGTAGAGGTTCCCGGTGTCGTCGCCGTCCTGGTCGGTGAGGAAGAAGCCGGCGAGCACGGTGAATGTCCGCGGGGGTTCATCGGCCTTCCGGCGCATGCCGCCGTCGATGTGCGGCATTCCCCGGTCGTCGGTGTAGGGCGGATACGTCATCGCTATCTGCGTCTGCCACGGATATTCCATGGCGCCGTCACCGGTGAGTTCTTCGGCGAGCGAGAAGGCCTGGGTGTCACGCAGGAGCGCCGCGAGTGCCGGCTCCTCCTCCCACTTCGGGAACATGAAGTGCGGTCCGGCGTGGCCTTCCTCGGGCGGATGCATGCGCAGCTGGTCGTCCACCGCCGCGTTGGCCGCGGCCAGAATGTCCGGAGGCACGACGTCCCGGATCACGATGTAGCCGCGTTCGGCGAACTCCTGCAGCTGATCACGGGTCAACATCCGCCGCACGCTCAGCGTCCGGGAGTCGATGCTGTCAGGCATGGCCTCGGTGGGAGCGGCCGGCGCGGCGCGCCTGGCCGATTCCAGGATCGCCTGCTCGATCGCCGCCGTGGCAGACGCGCCACCGCGGGTCAGGGCGGCAATTGCCTGCTCGATCCGCTCGTCAACGCGAATGGTGATCGTGTCGTTTTCAGCCACGAACTTGCCACCCTTCCTGGTGCACCTCGTTGTCTGGGATGTGCAGCCGATGCTAGGGCGGACAAGAAGACGCCCATATCCCTCGGTCTGACAGCACGTGCGCACCCCGTGCCCGTCCGGTCCCGCGCGCAGCGCGCGGCACTGAGTCCCGCGAAGGGAGCGACGAGGCACCCGCCGTCACATCAGGTGAACAACCGGCCGCAGTACTAGCAGTGTGTGTGATGCCAGGTCCCCGCGGTCCGGTTCTACCGTCTCCGGTGAGCACCGCGCGGCCGGGTCGTAGGAAAAAGGGTGAGCTTCATGGGTGTGGCGCAGTCCGAACGGACACTGTCCAAC
>NZ_BAABCQ010000249.1:0-7745 GCF_039539045.1 Streptomyces marokkonensis | reverse complement strand
CACAAGGGCAACAGCACGGCCGGAGGCTCATACGGGCTGGGGAAGATCACGCTGTGGGCGACCAGCCGACTCGGACTCGTTCTGGTCAACAGCACCCTGTCCAGTCCCCACGAAGGACGCACGACTCGTCGACTGTACGGACGCCTCGAGCTGCCCTGGCACAGCAGGGACGGCCAGAACTTCGCAGGGCTTGCGGGCTTCGGTGAGACCGACACCGAGCCCGGACGAGAGGGCACGGCCCGCTCTTGGTGGGCGGACGAGACGACGACCGGGGCTCTGCATCTGGAGCGCGAGGGACGTGATCCGGGTACGTCCTTCCTTGTCGTCGGTGCGCACGATGCGGCAGGTGATGCGCAGACACTCCAGGAGATGCACGAGAAGTTGGTCAGGGCGCTCGCCGACAACTTCTGGGCTGCTATGACCGCGGCTCGGGACAGCAGTCCTGTCCTGGAGGCCTCGGTCACGACCCTGCGAAATGGGAACGTGGTCATTCCCGAGCAGCGGGTCGACCCGGCCGTCTACCAGCCCGCCCGTACCCGGGCGCTCAGCGCCTACCTGAACGGTGAGGCCGTCGAGCAGCGGACCGATACCACGCAGGTGGCCGTGGCGTACGTTCCGCTTCAGGTACCCCCGGAGAAGGGCGGACCGCGCAAGAACGAGGAGCACAGGGCCGTACTCCTCGTCACGGCGGCAGATGACGATGACCGGGAGCCGAACCGTCTGGTGTGCATGCGAGGGAACCGCATGACCGTCATGACACGACGAGTGACCGACCTACCGCTCGGCACCGATGCCTTCCAGGCGGTTCTGCTGGCGGGGCGGGCCACCGGGTCGTACGACCCGGAGGCACGTGCGGCCGAGCAGTTCCTGCGCACTTCAGAGCCGCCCGAGCACAACGACTGGACCAAGACGGAAGACCTCGTCACCACCTATGTCCGTGGTGCCAGGCAGCGCATCGAGGACTTCCGCAAGGACATGCTGGTCGCAGTACGTGTGCTCGTCGGCCGCCGTGAGCAGGTGAAGACCGGCGGGCCGGCGATGCTGCGGGAATTGCTCCGCATCGACGCGCACACCACGGGAGCCCGCCGGCCGGACAGGTACCCGGTGGTGCGCCACGTGGAGGGCAGTGTCGACTCACGGGGTGCCTGGAACGTACGGGTCGAGATCAAGCTGCCGAGACGCACTGATCCCTGGTCGATGACGCCGACCGCCCGGTTCGACGTACGGTCGGGCTCCAGACCCGCGATTTCCTGGGCGAAGCTCATAGCAGGCGAGAACTGCCGAGTGGAGAACGGAGTGCTCCACTTCGAGGCAGGGACCACCAGCGCTTCGTTCGAAGGTGTCACCGACGTGTCCAGTCACCCCGTGACGGGGCGAATGGCGCGCGTGGTCGTCGACCTTCAGAAGGGCAGGTGACCCGTGAACACCGTTTTCCCCTACCAGGTCCTGACCGGTGAGATCAAGATCGAGGTCACGTCCGTGAAGCTCGACGGCCGACCGCTCCCGCTGTCCATGCTCTCGCGGGATCACAAGGCCGTGGCACTTCACGAGGTAGAGCGGTCCAGGTGGGACGAGGCCCGCTTGGACCTGCGGGTGGTTCTTCCGGAGAAGGAACTTGCCGAGGGCCCCTGGGACGACGTGGCTTGCCTAGCAGCCCTCACAGAGGCCGCGACGAACGCAAGGACGACCGTCCGGCTCCGGCGCTCGGACGCGGGTTGGTGGACCGGCAGCCTTGTGCTCTTCCGTGACGCACACCTGACACGCGCGTCCCTCACGGTCATGGTGGCGGCCACGGTGGACGACGAGTCCGGTCGACTCATCGGCACGGCGGAGGAACCCTGGACCATCGAACTCGATGAGCGTGTACCCGCACGCAAGCAGGAGCTGAACATCCACGAGACGGACTTCCGCAACGGGCCCGAGACATGGTTGCGAATGTTCCAGGATGCCCCCTGGCTGGTCGAGACGACTGGTGACATGCCCACTGTGCATCTCAACACCGGATTCGAAGGCCTCGTCGAGTTTTTGAACGGAGGCGGAGCGCCCGTCGAGAAGGCAGTACGGGGCATGCTCGCCGCACAGATCGCGGCCGAGGCGTGGACGGCCATGTTCAACGCGGCAGTCGGTGACCTGGAACGCGACGGCGCTGGGAGACCGCAATGGCCCGCAGGATGGCGGGACGGTGTTCTCCGCTCCATGCTGCCCGACGTCCTGCCCGACCTCTCGATCTCGGACGCGCTGTTGGAGGTCCACCTGCGGCTCACCGAGGGCGGTTGGCAGGAATTGCAGCCTCGAATCCAGTACGCGGCGGCCCGACGGGCCAAGACGCACAAGAACATCGCCAACGGCCTGAGAGCCATGAGCCGTGACGTGGAGACGGAACGATGAGTGCTGCTCCCCTCGATCTCCCCGAACAGATCGCGCTACTGCCTGACATCGTCGCGTCCAAGTACCTGACGCGCAGTGTGCTCGCGGGAAGCGAGAGGCCGCCGCAGCTTGCCCTGCTGCGGGGGAGCGAGCCGATGAGTAGGCCGGCGGTGCGATGGAATGTCGAACCACTGCGTCAGCTGATCGACGTCGCCATGCGCCGGTACGACGGCGACCGGGCGACAGCAGACGCCTGGCTGGCACCGAGACTGCACGCGACTCTCAGAATCACCAGGAGGGAAGCGGCGGATACGAGGATCTGGAACTTCCTGGCCATGGTGGTGGCACCGGACTATGTGCTGTGGCGGCACAAGGGAGTGACCAAGGAGGGGAGACGGGCGACCGCCGACCGTTTCGTCGGCCTCCACTACAATCAGACCTTCGCCCGCCTCTGGTGGGCTGCGGAGTTGTTCAGGGACGGAGACGACTACGAGCCGGTTCGTCTGGCCTGCAGCCTTCAGGACGTTCTCAACACGACGCTGCGCCTGGCGGTCATCGATCACCGTCCCACGGCACGCGCTGTCGTTCGTCTGATGGAGAAAGGGCTGGTGCGCACGGGCCGTGATGTGAATGCGCTGGGGACAGCCATCAACACGGCCGCCGGCACTCTCGTCTACGACATCCTCGCTCCGGATGAGGCACCGGACGCCGACTCGCGCCGCTACTGGATCGACGAAGCGGAGCACGCGGGGCCAGTGTCCCTGGACAACCTCCCCTTCGGTCCCGACGACGGTTGTGTCCCGGGCGACTCCGTCGACGAGTTGGTCCGACTCTTCGCACAACTCTTCGCCGAGGCTCCGGTAAGGGGGAAGGAGGAGGGGCGGGAAGGAAGAACGGAATGGCCCAGCAACGAGGGAGTCAGCCTCGTGAAGCCGTACTCACCGTTCTAGGCGCTCGTGAATTACTCGTGCCAATGCCTTCCCCAGCCCGATCGGCACCGCGTTGCCGATCTGCCGCGCGATCTGGACCTTGGAGCCGAACCACTGGAAATCGGCGGGAAAGCCCTGGATGAGAGCGGCCTCGTAGTGGGTGATGGGCCGGTCGTGCTCGGGGTGCAGGTAGCGCCCCTTCTCGGGCTTGTAGAACTCCGTGCGGATCGTGACGGCCGGACGATCCGCGTGCATGCGGCCCATGACGTCGCCGGAGCCGGTCTTGTGCTTGTCCCAACTGTCTGTCGAGAGATACGTCTCGACGCCGCCAACCTCGTCGTGCTTGCCCGTGAGGTTGTGTCGGTTGCCGCCCGGGGGGATGGCTCGGTACCGGGCCAGTGACAGTTCCGTGGGATTGCGGCCGATGTGCAGTTCGGTCGTCCGGTACGGGCCGGGCAGCACGATGCCCAGAGGTTTGTCGGTGCGCTCCGGCAGGTCGACGGACGGAGTCTCGGCGGGCGTGTGATCGAACACCTCGCTCTGGACCGAGACCCAGGGGAGCGGCTCCGCGGGTGTGCCCTCCTCGACTTCGAAGCGGGCCTGTGGCGAAGTCGCCGTGTCACGGGTGTGGGTAGGACGCGGGTGCTTCAGCGGTTCACCGAGATCATTACGTGTGGCGATCACGATGGCGCGCCGGCGGGCC
Source organism: Streptomyces marokkonensis (assembly GCF_039539045.1). Taxonomy (NCBI): domain Bacteria; kingdom Bacillati; phylum Actinomycetota; class Actinomycetes; order Kitasatosporales; family Streptomycetaceae; genus Streptomyces; species Streptomyces marokkonensis. Next base: position 3,746 of record NZ_BAABCQ010000249.1, on the reverse strand, counting down.
TGGGGCACGCCGTAGTCGGCAGCGTTCAGGATGCCCGAGCGGAGTGTGTAGTTGGAGAGGTCGCCCCCCTCGGAGGTGGCTTCCTGTAGGTGTTGGAACTCCTGGGACCTCAGGAAGCGGTCCACGTTTTCCAGAACGAAAATTTTGGGCTGGATGGTCCGAACCACCCGCACGTACTCGGCCCACAGTCGGTTCCGCGGGTCTTCGGCCTTGGGTTTTTCGGGGTTGTTCCGGTGCAGGGCTGAGAACCCCTGGCAGGGCGGCCCGCCCATGATCACATCGACCTGGCCGGTGTATGGCGAGGGGTCCCAGGTGGTGATGTCCACATTCGCAACATGTGCGCTGCCGAAATTGGCGGCGTATGTGGCCGCCGCCGCCTCGTCGAACTCCACGGCGGCGACGGACCGGAAGGGGGATGATCCGGGGCCGTTCGGCTCGTAGGCGCGGAAACCTGCGGAAAAACCGCCTGCACCCGAGAAGAGGTCGACCACCGTGATCGGGGAATTCGCCGGCATTGTACCAGCTGTCTTGACGGTCTTGTTGGTGGCCATGGGACGAGAGTCTAATGGTGGCTCGTTCAGGGTTTGAACGAGCCCTGGGTAATGACTTGGAGTGACTGGCCTCATACTCAACGGGATCGGGGGGCGACGATTTGTGTCCGGCAATCGCGATTATCGTCCCAGAGCCACGGCAATTTGCCCACCCAGCGCGGCAGCCACCGGGGGCGGTGTCGTCTGGCTGATCTGCCGATAGGCCGAGGTCTTCCGCCCGGTGATCTGCCAGCTGGGTTCGAATCCTTGCAGTAGGGCCACTTGGTTGACGGTCAGGCGGGGCAGGCCGAAGCGGGGGGCGACTTCTGGATCCAGCCGGAAGTCGGGGCCGGGCACGGCGTCCGCGATGCTGCCGCCGTAGATGCCCCAACGCGCCCAGATGGTTTTGGCTCGGCTCGCTCCCAGGTCCGCGCCCCCGCGCCCCGTCGCCCCGCCCATGACCAGTGGCGCCGGCTCGCAGGCGCGTGCGGCCCACTCGGCCGCGCCGGTCCAGCCGCCGGACCCCATCGACGCCGACAGTGTCTCGCCCAGGGTCGGGCACGGGCCGGGCACCGGGGACGGCCACTCGAAACGGGCCATGTCCTCGGAACGCATGGCGACGATGAATGCATGAGACCGGTGCTGTGGCACCGCGAAAGAGGTGGCGTCGAGAACCGTGGAGACCATCTCGTAGCCGAGGTCTTCGACGGCCTCGCGGACCTTGACACGTTGTGCCTCGAACTTGGGGGCACGAAGGAAAGTGGGAATGCTCTCCAGAAGAAGGACCCGGGGACGTACGAAGGAAGCCATGTCCAGCACGGCTTGAAGGGTGTCTCGTGAGTCGCTCGTGGCGAGTTGCTTCCCCGCAATGGTGTAGGGGGAGCGGGGCAGGCCGCAGCTGAGGATGTCTGCGTGGTCGAGCGGCGCGTGATCCAGTGGATTCAGGCGCTTCAGGTCGGCATGGATCACGTACCAACCGGGACGGTTCTTCGAGACGGTCCGGCAACTGTCCTCGTCGATGTCCACGGCTGCCGTCACCTCGAAGCCTGCTTGCTCGAGGCCGATGGCTTGTCCTCCCACCCCTGAGCAAAGTTCGACGGCCGTGAATTGCTGCTCGCCCATGTAGTCGCTCCCCCTCGGATCATCGCACCGTCGTGAGACGTGCCTTCCGGCGGCAGGATCTCAGATGTGAGGGCGCAGACGTACGGCGCACTGCGGGCTCTATGCCACCGGGCGAGCCCGCAGTGTCCGGTGTCGAGGTGGCTGAGCTACACCTGCCGACGAGGGATGATGGCGTCGTTCGACGAATCGATCGTGGTGAAGACGACTGCCTTCCCGTCTCGCCCGTGAGCCGCCGCCGGAGCAACGAAGGCGAAGGCCATGACCAACTTGCCGGAGTCGATCCGGCCTGAGGCCTCGACCTCATCCCTGTGCTGGGGCTCGACGACGGGATACAGCGACACCACTCCGCGCCGCTCCGCCACGTGACGCTCGGTCGCGCCGTTGCCACCCGCAGGGAAGGCGCCGGCGATGCGATAGGCGCTGGGGCGGTGCTTCGGTTCGCTGATGGCACTGAAGAGCGGGCCGCGTCGGCGCTTGCGGCTGAACCAGGAGTACGAACGCTCGGACGAGTCGATCGCCAGCTTCTTCTTTCCGGTCCTGTGCTGCGGGGCGAGGACGAGCCAATCGTCCACCTGGGGTGTCGAGCCCCCACAGATCTCGGTCAGGTAAGCGAGGTGGGGGGCAAATTGGCTGTCCGCACCCCACTTGAGTGACTGCGCGAGCGCGAGGAACTCCTCACCGGAAAGGGAACCGGTGAACGCGTCGAACCCGAAGGTCTCGCCGTCGGTCGAATACTCGAACGTGGTGGGAGCGAACGAGAGAGATTCGAGCACGGGCAACCACAGGCCCGTGTTGTGCCGCAACGCGGGCGCACCCGCGGGGTAGGCGGTGGGCTCCTCCCACCTACCGGGCGTCCGCTTGTTGACCAGTCGAGCATTGAACATCTTGTTCTTGCTCGCGGGTGGAAGCCAGGACAGATGCTGCGAGACGAGCGGCGGCACCTGAGCGGGAGTCATCTGAGCTCGCCCGTCGACAAGTTCCGAGTACTGTCGCAACTCCTGTCGAAAGGCTTCTTCATCACGGCAGATCGCCTCGAAGGCCTCATAGAGGTCAACATCCTTGGCCTTCATGGTCTCCTCGCGTCCCAGGTACAGGCGGACGAGATCTCGGTAGCCCTTGCGGAATCCGAACCAGCGCCCCATCTGCATCAACGTGGAGGCGTTGTTCGTGAGACGTCGGTAGTAGGTGACGGTGAGGCCCTCGACGGTGAATCCACGGGCCAGTTTCTGCCCGCCGATCAGGATCTTCCAGATGGACCGCTTGTCGAAGTCGGCCTCGCCGGTCTCGATGTCCTTGTCGCCGTTGATGACGATGATCGGGTGGTCGTCGCCACCGATCCGAATGGCGGCGGCACCGATGTGGGTACTCAGCTCCTCGTACGTGGCCGGCACTGCGTGGCCGTCCGCGCGCACTCGGGACACCGGGAGTACATCGTTCTCGAAGAGCTTGCGCAAACGCTGGTGGCCGCGTTCCCCCGAGTAGCCGGCGTTCCACCAGAGCCTGGTCACCCGTGCCAGCAGTTCACGATGGTCCGCCGTGCGCACGCTCTCGTGGATGAGCATTGTGTGGTGTTGGAAGTAGCGGTCGCCCAGCCCGTGCACCTCGCGGTACAGCTTCATCGCGGCCGTCAGGACGAACATGTCCATGGCTTGCTGAAGCGGCTCGTCGTCCTCCTCGTCAGAAAGGATGATGCCACGGACATGGGCCTTCTCGTTCGAATTCGCGAAGGTGCGCTCCGCTTCAGGGATCGCCGAATCGAGATCGTGGAAGTCCTGGACGCCCATGTAGCCCGCGGGTCGCGGTAGGGAGACGATGAAGTCCTTCGGGAAGACGTCCTCCGTATCGCTGGGGTCAACGAAGACGTTGGCGAAGGGGGTCGCGGTGTATCCCACGTACTGGGCCCGGGGCAGTATGTGGAGAAGTTCTGAGATCTTCTGATTGATTGCAGTGCGCTCGGCGTCCGGCTTACGGAGGTTGGCCGTGTTGACCGATGCCTCGTCGGACTCGTCATCGATGATGAGCACCGGAACCTCGGTGAGCGGGGTCTTGATCTTGTTGAGGTCCTTGACCAGTTTGGTGAGGACGGTCTTGTTC
>NZ_BAABCQ010000248.1:0-7780 GCF_039539045.1 Streptomyces marokkonensis | reverse complement strand
CTATTTCCGTTACACAACCGACGGACAGCCGAGGGTTTGCCGCAGGCTGCTTCGCACAGCGCCGTGACAACGCTTCCCTACCTTCGTTCGTGTGCCCCGCGGGCACAGGACGACTACGGACCACAGGCAGTGGGCCGGCGGATGACCAACCGCCGGAATACGGGGATCGGAAGGCGGTTGACCATGGCGCAGGGCGAGGTGCTCGAGTTCGAGGAGTACGTCCGTACCCGGCAGGACGCGCTGCTGCGCAGTGCCCGTCGGCTGGTACCGGACCCCGTCGATGCCCAGGACCTGTTGCAGACGGCGCTGGCGCGGACGTACCGCCGCTGGGAGACCATCGAGGACAAGCGACTGGCGGACGCCTACCTGCGCCGGGTGATGATCAACACGCGGACCGAGTGGTGGCGGGCGCGGAAGCTGGAGGAGGTGCCCACCGAGCAGCTCCCGGAGGCCTGCGTGGACGACTCCACCGCGCAGCACGCGGACCGCGCCCTGCTGATGGACGTCATGAAGGTGCTCGCCCCGAAGCAGCGCAGCGTCGTGGTGCTGCGACACTGGGAGCAGATGTCAACGGAGGAGACGGCCGCCGCCCTCGGCATGTCGGCCGGCACCGTCAAGAGCACGCTGCACCGGGCGCTCGCCCGGCTCCGCGAGGAGCTGGTCGCCCGCGATCTGGACGCACGGGCGCTGGAGCGTGAGGAGCGGGAGCGTTGCGCTGCCTGACCGTCGGCCGGAGCCCCGGAGAGGCCCGGAGGAGTGTGCGGGCGGCGAGTACGGCGGTGGCCGTGTTCGTCGCCCTCGGCGTCTCCCTCTCCGGCTGCGCCGCCGGCGGTACCGGCGCCCGTGACGAGGGCCCGGCCCACGCGGACGCGGTCGGCGGTGTCGCCTCTTCGACCCCCTCACCCGCGGCCTCCCCCTCCAAGGCCCCCGACCGCGTGGACGCGGTGCGGCTCGTCATGGCCGATCCCGAGGTCGCCACGGGGGTCAAGCGCGAGCTGAAGCCGTGCGCCGGTGACCAGTACCCCGTCGACGTGTCGTACGGGCAGGTGACCGAGGGCTCGGCGGAGGACGTCGTCGTCAATGTGCTGACGTGCGGTGACGCGGTGGGTGTGGGCAGTTACGTGTACCGCGAGGAGGACGGCGCGTACCAGAATGTGTTCAAGGCCGAGGAGCCTCCGGTCTACGCGGAGATCGACCGCGGCGACCTGGTGGTGACCAAACAGGTGTACGAGAAGGGCGACCCGGTGTCGAGTCCGTCCAACACCAACGTGATCACGTACCGCTGGGCCTCGGGCCGGTTCACCGAGGAGTACCGCACCCACAACGACTACAGCAACGCCGTGGGGGCCGCACCGAGTGAGGTTCCGGAGGCGGTGCAGGAACCGGAGCCGGAGCCGGATCGCTGACGCGCACGGCACGTGAACCGATCGGGCCGCTCGGACCGATGACCGAGTGAACGCGGTGCGCGATCCCGGCGTCTGCCCGAGTGACCACACATGGCGCGGGTGACCGCACCGCTTCCGGCGACCGCACCCGACCATCACAAACGAGGACTGAGAGCACCGGGATGGCAGACCAGACCCACGTCCTGTTCGTCGAGGACGACGACGTCATCCGCGAGGCCACCCAGCTCGCCCTGGAGCGGGACGGCTTCGCGGTCACCGCGATGCCCGACGGGCTCTCCGGCCTGGAGGCGTTCCGGGCCGACCGCCCCGACATCGCACTCCTCGACGTCATGGTCCCCGGCCTCGACGGCGTAAGCCTGTGCCGCCGGATCCGGGACGAGTCGACCGTGCCGGTGATCATGCTGTCGGCGCGGGCGGACTCCATCGACGTGGTGCTCGGCCTGGAGGCGGGCGCCGACGACTACGTGACCAAGCCGTTCGACGGGGCCGTGCTGGTCGCCCGGATCCGTGCGGTCCTGCGCCGCTTCGGCCACGCCGGCGGCGTCGACCGGGCGGAGGCGGGAACCGCCGCGGACACCGGGGGCGTGCTCACCTTCGGCGAGCTGGAGGTGGACACCGACGGCATGGAGGTGCGCCGGGCCGGGCGGCCGGTGGCGCTCACCCCCACCGAGATGCGGCTGCTGCTGGAGTTCTCCTCCGCGCCGGGCACGGTGCTCTCGCGCGACAAGCTCCTGGAGCGCGTGTGGGACTACGGCTGGGGCGGTGACACCCGCGTCGTCGACGTCCATGTGCAGCGGCTGCGCACCAAGATCGGCCAGGACCGGATCGAGACGGTCCGTGGCTTCGGCTACAAGTTGAAGGCCTGAGCGGGGACACAGGGATATGCGGGGGTTCTTCCAACGCCAGACCGCCTCGCCGCAGGGGCGCCCGGACGACCACGCGGGCGCCCCGGCGGTGCCGAGCGCCCGTCCGGGGCCGAGTACGCGCGCGAAGCTGAGGACGCGCGCGGATCTGGGCATCCGCATCCGTACGGGACTGAGCATCCGTACCGGACTGCGCTGGAAGCTCAGCGCGGCCATCGCGCTGGTCGGCGCGCTGGTGGCGGTCGTGCTGAGCCTGGTCGTGCACAACGCGGCCCGGGTGTCGATGCTGGACAACGCCCGCGACCTCGCCGACGAACGCGTCCTGGTCGCCCAGCGCAACTACGAGCTGTCCGGGCGGCAGAACTTCCCCAACGCCCGGATCGACGACCCGGCCCTGCCCGCGGAGCTGCGCCGCAAGGTCGAGAACGGGCGGCGCGCGACGTACGTCTCCGACCGGCCGAGCGGTGCCACGGACATCTGGGCGGCGGTGCCGCTCAAGGACGGGCACGTGATGTCCCTGCACACCGGGTTCACCGACCGCAGCGCGGGCATCCTCGAGGATCTCGACCAGGCGCTGGTCATCGGCTCCATCGCGGTCGTCCTGGGCGGAAGCGCGCTCGGTGTGCTCATCGGCGGTCAGCTGTCGCGCCGGCTGCGCAAGGCGGCCGCCGCCGCGCACCAGGTCGCCAACGGCGAGCCGGACATCCGGGTCCGGGACGCCATCGGCGGTGTCGTGCGGGACGAGACCGACGACCTGGCGAGTGCCGTGGACGCGATGGCGGACGCGTTGCAGCGGCGGCTGGAGGCGGAGCGCCGGGTCACCGCGGACATCGCGCACGAGCTGCGCACCCCGGTCACCGGACTGCTGACGGCCGCCGAGCTGCTGCCGCCGGGCCGGCCGACCGAGCTGGTGCTGGACCGGGCGCGGGCGATGCGCACGCTCGTCGAGGACGTCCTGGAGGTGGCCCGGCTCGACGGCGCCTCGGAGCGGGCCGAACTGCAGGACATCATGCTGGGCGCCTTCGTGACCCGGCGGGTGACGGCCAAGGACCCGGACGTCGAGGTACGGGTGGTGCACGAGTCGGAGGTCATCACCGATCCGCGCCGCCTGGAGCGCGTGCTGTTCAACCTGCTCGCCAACGCCGCCCGGCACGGCCGGGCGCCCGTCGAGGTCAGCGTCGAGGGCCGGGTGATCCGGGTCCGCGACCACGGGCCGGGCTTCCCCGAGAAGCTCCTCGCCGAGGGCCCGAGCCGCTTCCGCACCGGCAGCACGGACCGGGCGGGGCGCGGGCACGGGCTGGGCCTGACCATCGCGGCCGGCCAGGCCCGGGTACTGGGCGCCCGGCTCACCTTCCGCAACGTACGGCCGGCGGGGGCGCCGGAGCACGTACCGGCCGAGGGCGCGGTCGCCGTGCTGTGGCTGCCGGAGCACGCGCCGACGAACACCGGAAGCCACCCGATGCTGCCGGACCGAACCCGCGGCGGCTCGCCGGGCCGGTCCTAGAAGGCCGCGCCCTGGGGTGCCGCCGGTCGGCAGTTCAACGGATCAGTGGCGAAGCGTCGGCCACGAACGCTTCGATCGCGAGCCTCGCCCGGGCGTCCAGCGCGTCGCGCTCCGCTCGGTCCTGTGCGGTCGACACGTCCCGCGTGCACTGATAGGCCCGCTCGGCCGCGAGGACCACTTCCCGCTCGTCGGTGAGCAGCTTGACCCGGTAGAGCCCTTGTCGTGTCACCGTTCGCAGGCGGTGTGCTTCATCACGCGCGGTGACGAAGGCCTCTCCGTCCGGATCCTGCTGGCTGCGGTACCAGCGGTCCGCCTGGCCGTGGCGGTAGTCCTCCAGTGCCGCGGCGAACGAACTGTACGTGGCTGTGCGCTCCTGCCGGAGCGCTTCGGACCGCGCGAACAGTTCGTCGCGTCTGGACGCCAGACGCTGGAAGATGTGCGTGATCACGGCACCCATGAGTGTGCCCCCAACCGCTACAACGCTTGTCCATATGGCTTCCACGGCACCAGCTGATCACAAAGGCTGCCGCACGGACACGGCCGGTTCCAGCAGCAGTGTTCCGGCCTCGCGTCGACAACGACGGAGGCCTCCGGGGGCTTGACCACCCGGAGGCCTCGTGACAGCAACGCGCGGCGGACCGCGACGGCGTCAGACCGACGGCGTCAGACCGACTCCGTCACCGGCGCCTTCGCCGTGGCCCCGTCGCTGCCGCCGTCCCCGTCGGCCGGGCCCTCCGACTCCTTCGGTCCCGCTCCCTTCAGCGGTACCTCCTTCACGAAGACCGCCGCGACCAGGGCGACCACCGCCACCACGGCACCCAGCAGGAACGCTCCGTGGGTGCCGGAGGACACCGCGTCCTGGTACGCCACGCGTGCCGCCTCCGGCAGTTCGGCCAGGCTCGCCGCGTCCAGCTGGGCCGACTGCTCCGTCACCTCGGTGCCCAGCGCACCCGCCTTGTCCGACATGACTTCCTGGACACGGTGGTTGAACAGGGCGCCCATGATCGCGACACCGAAGGAGGAGCCGAGGGTGCGGAAGAGGGTGGTGGAGGAGGACGCGACGCCCATGTCCTTCATCTCCACGCTGTTCTGCGCCACCAGCATGGTGATCTGCATCAGGCAGCCCATGCCGAGGCCGACGACGGCCATGTACACCCCGGAGGTGAAGCGGCTGGTGTCGGTGTCCATCGTCGACAGCAGGTAGAGCCCGACGGTCATCAGCGCGCCGCCGGCCACCGGGAAGACCTTGTAGTGGCCGGTGTTGGTGGTGACCCGCCCCGCGACCATCGACGTGACGAGCATCGCGCCCAGCATCGGCAGGAGCAGTAGTCCGGAGTTGGTGGCGGACGCGCCCTGCACCGACTGCTGGTACAGCGGCAGGAAGAGGGTGGCACCGAACATCACGAAGCCGACGATGAAGCCGATCAGGGACATCAGCGTGAAGTTGCGGCTGCGGAAGATGTGCAGCGGCATGACCGGCTCGGCGGCCCGGGTCTGCCAGAAGCCGAACCCGACCAGCGCGGCGACGCCGATACCGATCAGCTCCATGATCCGCGCGGAGGTCCAGGCGTACTCGGTGCCGCCCCAGGTGGTCACGAGCACGACGGCGGTGATGCCGACGGTCAGCAGTGCGGCGCCCAGGTAGTCGATCCGCGCCTGGCTTCGTTTCTTCGGCAGGTGCAGTACGGCGCTGATGGCGACCAGCGCGACCGCGCCGAGCGGCAGGTTGATGTAGAAGGACCAGCGCCAGCCCCAGTGATCGGTGATGGTGCCGCCGACCAGCGGTCCGCCGATCATCGCCAGCGCCATGACGCCGGCCATCATGCCCTGGTACTTGCCGCGCTCCCGGGGCGGTATGAGGTCGCCGATGATGGCCATGACGCCGACCATCAGGCCGCCGGCGCCGAGGCCCTGCACGGCGCGGAAGCCGATGAGCTGGCCCATGTCCTGGGCCATGCCGCTGAGCGCGGAGCCGATCAGGAAGATCACGATCGACGTCATGAAGACGCCCTTGCGCCCGTACATGTCGCCGAGCTTGCCCCACAGCGGGGTGGAGGCCGCGGTCGCGAGGGTGTAGGCGGTGACCACCCAGGAGAGGTGCTCCAGGCCGCCCAGCTCGCCCACGATCGTCGGCATCGCGGTGCCGATGATCATGTTGTCGAGCATCGCGAGCATCATCGCGATCATGAGCGCGAGCAGGACCACCCGCACGCTCCTCGGCTGCTTGACCCCGTCGGCTCCGCCGACGTCGCCGGCCCCTGTCTCCGGTGTGTCCGCCATCGCTCCCACTCCCCCAGCCACCGCTGCGCACTCGCTTGCTTACTTGCCGACCGGCAAGTTGACTACACTGGGGAAAGTAGACTCGCAACTAGCCGGGCGTCAAGTAAGTTTTTCGGAAAGTGCGCGGAACAGGGGGTGCGTAGGAGGATGGGCGGCACGATGGACGGCACCAAGCAGCAGCGACGCCGCGGGGACACCCGCCAGCGCATCCAGGACGTGGCACTCGAGCTCTTCGCCGAGCAGGGGTACGAGAAGACCTCGCTGCGCGAGATCGCCGAGAGCCTGGACGTCACCAAGGCCGCGCTCTACTACCACTTCAAGACCAAGGAAGAGATCCTCGTCAGCATCTTCGAGGACCTCACGCAGCCGATCCAGGGCCTGATCGCGTGGGGGCGGGAGCAGCCGCACACCCTGGAGACGAAGCGGGAGGCCCTCCGCCGGTACGGCGAGGTGCTGGCCGGCGCGGCACCGCTGTTCCGCTTCATGCAGGAGAACCAGGCGACGGTGCGGGACCTGCGCATCGGCGAGATGTTCAAGAACCGCATCCTCGGCCTGCGCGACATCCTCATCGACCCGGAAGCGGACCTGGTCGACCAGGTCCGCTGCATCAGTGCGCTGTTCACGCTGCACGCCGGGATGTTCGTCCTCCAGGACCTGGAGGACGACCCCGAGAAGAGGCGCGCGGCCGTTCTCGAGGTCGCCACCGATCTGGTGACGCAGGCACACCGGGGCGCGGGGGGCGTGTAGCCCCCCGCGCCCCGGTGTCAGCCCTGACCTCAACCCTGGGCCCGGTCCTGGCCTCAGCTCTGCCCTGATCCGGCCAGGACCGCGCTGGATGATCCTTAGACGGTCACGCCCTTGTCCCGCAGGAAGGAGACCGGGTCGACGGCCGAACCGTAGTTCGGGGTCGTACGGATCTCGAAGTGCAGGTGCGGGCCGCTGGAGTTACCGGTGTTGCCGGACTTGGCGATGGACTGGCCGGTCTTCACGACCTGGCCGGCCTGCACGTTGATCTTGGACAGGTGCGCGTACTGGGAGTACGTGCCGTTGCCGTGCTTGACCACGATCGCGTTGCCGTAGGCGGGGCCGTCACCGGCGCCGTTGCCGCCGGCCTTGACGACGGTGCCGCCGTGGGCGGCGACGACGTTGGTGCCGATCGGCACGGCGAAGTCCTGGCCGCTGTGCTTGCTCGCCCACATGCCGCCGTTCTGGGCGAAGCCGGCGGTGAGCTTGTAGTTCTTCACCGGGTCCACCCAGGAGGCGGCCTTCTTCTTGGTGGCCGTCTTCTTGGCGTCGACGGTGCTCGCGCCGGCCTTCGCCGCCTTGGCCTGCGCCGCGGCCTGGGCCTCGACGGCGCTCGCGGCGGTGGAGTTACTGGCCGCCGGGGTGCCGGTGGCGGCCGCGACCCCGGCTCCCAGTGCGACCGAGGCTCCGAGGCCTGCGGCCATCACCGCGGCGCGGGTGCGGACGGTCGTACGGGAAGAACGGGACGTGACACGCGGGAACATTCGAACCTCATGGGGACGGGAACAGAGGGATGCCTTTCCGGCGTGACGCTGATGCGCTCACCGGGCCGGCTCCACATTGGTAACCCGGGGCCCCCGAACCGCACAAAGGTGTGACCTACGACGTTATTTAGTACTTCAGCGCGATACTTCTCGACTCTCGACAGAGACCTCATTGTGGACAAAACCAGCTCAGAGGCCCGCGAATCCCCCATCCACACA
>NZ_BAABCQ010000247.1:0-7944 GCF_039539045.1 Streptomyces marokkonensis | reverse complement strand
GGACCGACGGAGGGTGCCCGGCGCGCACCGGACGAGGGGATGCGTGGGCGTTGTTACGCGGACGCACCGGCGCGGGCGTTGTTACGCCGACGCACCGGAGTCGCGTCGGCGGCCGGCCAGCACGCCGTAGGCGACGCCCGCGGCGCCGACGACGATGCCGACGACCGCGAGAACACGTGCGGTGGTGTCGCTGCTGTCACCGGAGCCGGAGTCGGACGATGCGGAGGTGTCGGCGGCGGCGTTCTGCGCGGCCTCGGTGTCGTCCCCGGCCTTCGCGCCCGACGATCCGTGGGCGTCGCCCTCGGCGGCGGCCAGCTCCAGCACGGGTGCCGGGTTCTCGGGCTCCTCCTGGCCCTCCTGCGGCACTTCGATCCAGCGGACGACCTCCTTGTTGTCGTACGTCTGGATCGCCTTGAACACCAGTTGGTCGGCGTTCTCGGGCAGGGCGCCGACGGAGACCGGGAACTTCTGGAAGTAGCCGGGCTCGATGCCCTTGCCGTCGGCGGTCCAGGTGACCTTGGTGACGGCCTCGGTGAGCTGCTTGCCGTGCGACTCGAGCGGCTTGTCCAGCTTGGACTTGGTGACGACGGCCTTCCAGCCGGGGACCGGCTGCGGCATTACGGACGCCAGCGGGTGGTCGGTGGGGAAGTTGACCTCCAGCTTGGTGGTGGAGGCGTTGTCGCGTTCGTTGGGGACCTTGAAGCCGACGACCGCGTAGCCGCCCTTGGCGGCCGTGCCCTCGGGCTGCACGCTGACGTGCGCGAAGGCGGGGGCGGACAGGGCGAGGACGGCGATGCCGGAGACGGCGCCGGCGGCGGCGATACGAGAAGCCTTCATGGACGAGCACTCCACTTCGAGTGGGGCACCGGTGCTGAGCCGGTGACGAGTGACTGGAGGGATGCGCGCACGCGCGCGTGCCGCACGACGGCGGCCCCTCCGGACAGTGGCCGATGGGCCGAAGTGGGGTGGTGGTCGCGTCGTGTCAGGCGGCGAGGGAGAACGCGTCGCTCGGCGGGCCGCGCCTGATCACCGTGTGCTGGAGTGCGGTGGTGCGGGACCGCGGCGGCACCGGCCGGGGGGTGTGCGGCAGGCGCGGGCCCGTCCCGGGGGCACCGGCGAGCCCGGCGTGCAGGGTGCGGACCAGTGAGAGCGCCGCGCGCAGGGCGCGCACGAACGCGGCCTCGGCCACCGAGTGGGCCGAGTGCGTCGACAGTTCGACGAGCCGGGCCAGGGCCAGGTCCCCTCGCCGCAGCAGCCAGCCGGCGGCCAGGGCCGCGAGGACGTGGCCGAGCAGCATCGGCAGGGACGGCAGCAGCGAGGCCGGGGAGCCGGCGGTGGACAGGGCGTCGGCAGGGTGGTGTGCCGCGCCGGTGGTGACGTCGGGAGCGATCCTGGCGTCGGTCAGGATCCGCTGGGCCTGGGCCGGGCTGATCGCCGCCGCGGTGGTCCCGCACACCAGCCGTACGGCCTGCTGGATCAGGGAGGCGTCGGACAGCGGGCCGGACCCGCCGGTGGACGCGACGGCCGTACCGGACGCAGTGACCGCGGTGGCGCCGTGCTGGCCCAGTCCGAACAGGGTGTGCAGTGCGGTCTGCCCGAGGGTGAGCAGCACCGTGATGCCGGCCAGCGAGCGTTCGCGTCCGGCGAGGGGCGCGGCGACCATGACCGTCCCGAGGAATCCGGCGCCCAGCGACCACAGGGGAACGGCGGCGCAGGAGGCGAGGGTGTGCCCCGCCGCGGACAGCACGACGCAGACCGCGGCGAACACCGCGGCCCGCAGGATCCGGAGATCGTTCCCGGAGCGCGCCGTAGGCGAGTGGGGGGCAGTCATGGCCGCCTCATCATCCCACTGGCACCCCCCGCGCCGTACGGCAGGTCCACAAGATGCCGTACGACCGGGAGAGGAGCGGAAGGTCATGTTCTGGTGCGAGCCGTCCTGTTCTGGTCGGAGTCGTCCCGCATACACCGATTGGCGGCAGGGCCGCATCCGCCATCCGGACGGTCTCGCGCGACGACGGCGCTTACGCCCGGGCGCGGGGGGCAATACGTATCGGTATGTCGAGCCGCGGCCGGGAGGCTGGAGCATGAGCATCTGGTGGTCACTCCATTTGCGGCGCGAGGCTGCGAGCGTGCCCCTGGCCCGCCGCCTGCTGATCGGCACCATGGAGACCGCGGGCGTCGACCCCGACATCTCCTTCGATCTCTCCGTCGCGCTGAGCGAGGCCTGCGCGAATGCCGTCGAGCACGGCGGCGACGACGAGCCCGGCGGTCCCTCGGAGGCGTACCGCGTCACGGCCTACCTCGACGGCGAGCGGTGCCGCATCGAGGTCGCCGACACGGGCCCGGGGTTCCCCGCGGCCGTTGCGGGGAGGCCGGGGGCAGTGGCGCGCCCGGTGCCCGACGAGGCCGAGGACGGCCGCGGCCTGTGTCTCATCCGGGAACTCGCCGACCACGTCCATATCGGCGGTACGCCGGGCCGGGCCGGTGCCGTGGTGAGCTTCGACAAGATCCTCAAGTGGCGCGAGGGTACTCCGCTGATGGCGGTCTGACGGGCGGGAGGCGGCCGGGCGGCAAGCCGCATCAGGCCCCCGCGTCCGTGCGCCTCCTGTGCCTCCTGTGCCTCCTGTGCCTCCTGCGCCTCGGGATACGCCCGTTCCCGGGTGTCCCATACCCCACGACCAGCCCCTGCGGCCGGTCCGACCGGCCTGGGCACGGGACGGCGAGGGGTGCGCAGAGGAGAACGAGGACGGAGACGGGGCGGGGGCCGCCAGTGGTCACAGAGCCGGCGGACGCGGGCCCCGGGCACGTCGATGGCCGGGTACCTGTGGGGTACCCGGCCATCATCGAACCGTGGATCAGGCCTTCAGCGCGGCCATCCACTCCTCGACCTCGTCCGACCGGCGCGGCAGCCCGGCGGACAGGTTCCGGTTGCCGTCCGCGGTGACGAGGATGTCGTCCTCGATGCGGACGCCGATGCCCCGGTACTCCTCGGGCACGCTCAGGTCGTCGGCCTGGAAGTACAGGCCCGGCTCGACGGTGAGCACCATGCCGGGCTCCAGCGTGCCGTCGACGTAGGACTCCACGCGCGCGGCGGCGCAGTCGTGGACGTCCATGCCGAGCATGTGGCCGGTGCCGTGCAGCGTCCAGCGGCGCTGCAGGCCCAGCTCCAGCACCCGCTCGACGGGACCCTCGACCAGGCCCCATTCGACGAGCCGCTCGGCCAGCACGCGCTGGGACGCGTCGTGGAAGTCCCGGAACTTGCCACCCGGCTGCACGGCCGCGATACCGGCCTCCTGGGCGTCGTAGACGGCGTCGTAGATCTTCTTCTGCAGCTCGCTGTAGCGGCCGTTGACCGGCAGCGTGCGCGTGACGTCGGCGGTGTAGTACGTGTGCGTCTCCACGCCCGCGTCGAGCAGCAGGAGGTCGCCGGAGCGGACCGGGCCGTCGTTGCGTACCCAGTGCAGGGTGCAGGCGTGCGGGCCGGCGGCGCAGATGGAGCCGTAGCCGACGTCGTTGCCCTCCACGCGCGCGCGGAGGAAGAAGGTGCCCTCGATGTAGCGCTCGGACGTCGCCTCGGCCTTGTCGAGGACCTTCACGACGTCCTCGAAGCCGCGCACGGTGGAGTCGACGGCCTTCTGCAGCTCGCCGACCTCGAACTCGTCCTTGACCAGGCGGGCCTCGGAGAGGAAGACGCGCAGTTCCTCGTCGCGCTCGGCGGTGACCTTGTCGGTCAGCGCCGCCTCGATGCCGGCGTCGAAGCCGCGTACGACGCGCACCGGGCCGGTGGCCTCGCGCAGGCTCCCGGCCAGCTCGCGGACGTCGGATGCGGGGATGCCGTACCGCTTCTCCGCCTCGGTGAGGGAGTGGCGGCGGCCGACCCACAGCTCGCCCTGGCCGTCGAGCCAGAACTCGCCGTTCTCACGGTCGGAGCGCGGCAGGAGGTAGATCGTCGCGGTGTGACCGTCACCCTTGGGCTCCAGGACCAGGACGCCGTCTGCGCTGTCATCGGGCCGGCCGCCAGTGAGGTAGGCGTACTCGACCGAGGCGCGGAAGGAGTACTCCGTGTCGTTCGAGCGGGTCTTCAGATTGCCCGCGGGGATCACCAGGCGCTCGCCCGGGAAACGGGCGGACAGCGCGGCCCGGCGGGCGGCGGTCTCGGCGACCTGGGCGATCGGCTCGAGGTCGCGCAGCTCGGTGTCGGCCCAGCCGGACTTCATGTTCTCGGCCAGTTCGTCGGACACGCCCGGGTACAGGCCGTTCTTGCGCTGCTTGATCGGCTCCTCGGTCTCGTTCTCCGGGTTCTCCGGGGTCTCCGGGTTCTCCGGGGTGAGCTCCTCCGCCACGGTCATCCTCCTTGATACGGCACTGGACCACCCCCCATCGTACGGTCGTACGGAAGGGGGCCCAGGGCCGTAGGGCCTGTTACATGGAGGCACTACCGTCCGTTATGTGTGACGTGCGGTGGGTCAGTGACCCGCTGTGCGAACAGCGCCGGCTGAACCGGTGCCCGGCAAACCGGTGCCCGGCAAACCGGTGCCGGTTATTCGAACCGGACGGCCAGCAGAACGACGTCCTCCTCGGAGTCCGCCTCGGCCTTCCCGTCCGGCAGCACCGTGCGCAGGACGTGCTCCGCGACGGCGTCCGGGTCGTGGCGCTCGGCCCGGGGCACGCCGGCCGCCGCCGCGTGCAGGCGGGCGAAGGCGCGGTCGGCCGGGTCGCCGGTACGGTGCAGCAGCCCGTCGGTGTACAGCAGCACCGTCTCCCCGGCTTCGGCCTGGACCTCCACGCTGGGCGCCTCCCAGCAGGCGAGCATGCCGAGCGGCGCGGAGACGGAGGTCTCGACGAACTCCGTGCGCCGCTCCCCGATCAGCAGCGGCGGGCTGTGTCCGGCGCCGGCCAGGGTGATCCGGCGCAGCGCGGGCTCGACGTAGCCGAACAGGGCGGTGGCCGAGCGGGCGGGTTCGGTGACCCGTAGCAGCAGTTCCAGGTCGGACAGGACCGCGACCGGGTCCTCGCCCTCCATCACGGCGTACGCGCGCAGCGAGGCCCGCAGCCGCCCCATCGCGGCGACCGCGCTGGGCCCGGACCCGGTGACGGACCCGACGGCGAGACCGAGCGCGGCGTCCGGCAGCGGCAGCGCGTCGTACCAGTCGCCGCCGCCGCGCGGACCGGTGCGGTGCCGGGCGGCGAGCTGGACGCCGGGCACCCGCGGCAGACGGGAGGGGAGCAGTTCCTCGGCCATCGTCGCCATGCACGCGCGCGTGCGCTCGGTTTCCAGGAGCCGGGCCAGGTGCTGGGCGGCGTACCGGGCGTAGAGGCCGGCGAGGTGGCGTTGGCGCTCACCAGGTTCGGCGGGCTCGTCGTAGAGCCATACGGCGGCCCCCAGGCGCCCGGTGCCTTCGGCGGACAGGGGCAGCGCGTGGCCCGCGGCATAGCCGAGGCGGGTGGCGACTTCGCGGTGGCGGGGGTCGAGGCCCTTCTCCGCGAGCAGATCGGGTTCGGTGATCCCGCCCTCGCAGACCGGCAGCCCGTCGAGAATCCGCCCGTGGGGCAGGGAACTCCGGGGGACGGTCTCGAGGTGGCCGAGATCGGCGCGGGACAGGCCGAGGCCGACGGTGGTGTCCGGGCCGAGTCCGTCGGCCGGTTCCAGGACGACCAGTCCGCGCCTGGCGCCCACCAGGGCGGCTCCGGCGCGCAGTACTTCCTGGAGGCCTTCGGCAAGGGAGTCCGTACGGACCAGGCGCTCGGTCAGCTCCTGCAGGGTCGTCAGGTCCGAGACCCAGCCGGCCAACCGGTCCTGGAGCAGGGTGCCGGGAGCACAGGGCGCACCAGAGGCGTCGGTGACATCTGTGACGTCTGTGAGATCTGTGACATCTGTGACGTCCGAGGCATCCGTGGCGTTTGATGCGGTGGGCGGGGAGGTACCCGGGGCGACGGACGCGACAGTGTGTGCGGGGGCCGGAACCGTTGAATCGATTCCAGCCACTTTCGCAGGGTGCGGGGTCTTCATGGCGTCCGGCCTTTCGACCGGCAGTTACTGCTGAAAAGCATCGCAAACCCCCATGTCATTCTGCGCCGCTAGCAGTGTCTCCACATGTACACGCACTCGTTAGGAGATGTCCAGCATTGTCCTGCCGGGATTCCTGGTGTCCGTGAGGTGTGAGTGGCCCCCTCGCGACCTCTTGCGGAAAGGCAGAATTGGCTTGAAACTTCCCTGGAGGGCGGCTTGTTGCGGTCGACTGGGGGGGCTTTACGGAGCGTCACAGCGGTCGCGATGGGTACGTACTCGGAGAAGACCAGGGGTGGTTGGGGGCCACCCGGAACCTGGCGGCGGACCCGGGCGTCCTATCCACCGACGACCGTGCCCCATCCTCCCGTGGCGGAGGCGGAGAGAAATACGCGGGACGGTAAAACGCCAGACTTCGCCACCCCGCGCCACGCCCATGCTTTTGACAGACGCAGTGTGGACGGAACCGCCGCGGACGCAGTCAGTGCTCGACCCACAGGGGTTTCCCCTGCCCACGGCAGTGATGCCCCCCGGCAGAGAAGCCCGTGGCCGGGATGTGATGCGCCACCAGCTACGCACAGCGAAGAGATCGACACATGGTGTGATGTGACCACGGTGTTGCCAGGCGTGCAACGGAAAGGAACGAGCGCTCATGCGCGAGATCCTCGGAAGGCGACGCAGGCTCTTGTCCCAGCACGACGACGGGCGGCCTGAGCTGATCGGCGCGGCCCTGACCTACGCGACACAATGGCAGTGGCCCGTACTCCCGGGTGTGGCGGCGGACCCGCGGGCGGGGTCGCGCTGCGGCTGCCCCGACCCGGAGTGCACGGTGCCCGGCGCGCATCCCTTCGACCCCGGGCTCCTGGCGGCCACCACCGACGCACGCATGGTGCGCTGGTGGTGGACCAACCGGCCCACCGCGCCGATCGTCCTGGCCACCGGAGACAGCGCCCCGTGCGCAGTCTCCCTGCCCGCCCTGCCGGCCGCCCACGCCCTGGCCGCGCTCGACCGGGCCGGTCTGCGACTCGGCCCGGTGGTCGCCTCGCCCACCCGCTGGGCCCTGCTGGTCAAGCCGTACTCCATGGAGCAGCTGGGTGAGTTGCTCTACGCCAAGGACTTCGTCCCCGGCTCCCTGCGTTTCCACGGCGAGGGCGGCTATCTCGCGCTGCCGCCGTCCGAGACCGGCGGGGGCACCGTGCGCTGGGAGCGGGCGCCGCTGCCCGGCTCCGCCTCACCCTGGGTGCCCGACGTGGAGGCCGTGGTGGACGCGGTGGTCGATGCCCTCACCCGTACGGGTGTGAGCGCGCCCGAGTTGTAGGGGGCGTCGGGCGTGCGCGGGCTCCCGCGCACGCCCGTGTCGTTGTCGTCCGCCCCATGCCGCTTCATGCCGGGGAGCAGCACGCCGCCGGACGGCGCGCCGTGCCGGGCTGTACCGTGCCGGGTCGTATCTCGGGTCGCGCCGTGCGGGCCTGCGTCGTGCCCCAGGGGCAGAGACCTGGGCCCGGACCTACTACCGCAACGCGACCGGAGACCCGCTCGAATCCGCGGTGAGTGGTGAGCCTCATGGAACCCGGCGTACGCAGCGTGCGGGTGCGCTGCTCGGTGGGTGCCGAGGGTGCGCCGGCTGCGAGACGCCCGGAGAGCGTGCCCGGGGCGGGCCGGCGGCGTACACCGCGGTCGCGGAGTTCGCGGGCCGGCCGGAAACGGACCACTGCTGCTGCGTCCCGGTAGGAACCGTGGCGACGGGTGTGGTCGTGGCGGCGACGGGGGAGGTGGCGCTAACGAGGCCCGCTCGGAGCGCTACGGGGTCGATAGGGACGACAGGTCCGCTGAGAGCGATGGCGACGATGGAACCAACTCGCCTGTGGAAGCGGGGAGTTGGCTCGCGACTGCGGTGCGTGTGCGACCGGGTGAAAGAAAAGGCCCGGTTGCTGGCG
>NZ_BAABCQ010000246.1:0-8095 GCF_039539045.1 Streptomyces marokkonensis | reverse complement strand
CAGCCGCTGCTGCGGGTCCATCGCCAGCGCCTCACGCGGCGAGATCCCGAAGAAGCCAGGGTCGAAGGCGCCGGCCTCGTGCAGGAAACCGCCTTCGTGCACATACGACGTGCCGGACTCGCCCTGGTCGGTGCTGAAGAGCCCTTCCACGTCCCAGCCGCGATCGATGGGGAACGGAGTTATCCCGTCCCCGCCCGTGGCGACGAGCTCCCACAACTGCTCGGGGCTGTTCACGCCGCCGGGGTAACGGCAGCTCATGCCCACGATCGCGATGGGCTCGCGCTCCCGGTCCTCCATCTCGCGCAGCCGATGGCGAGTCTCGCGCAGGTCCGCCGTGGCCCGCTTGAGGTAGGCGAGGAACTTCTCCTCGTTCGCCATGGGGTGTCACTCCTTGAAGAGGTGATCGACGTGGTCGGGATGGTCGAGCGGTCGTGGGTGTTCGGGGCGTGCGGAGGCGGAAACGGAGGGAACCCGGAGCCCCTCAGGACGTTTCGAGCTCCTCGTCCAGCAGGTCGAAGATCTCGTCGGCCGTGGCCGATTCGAGGTCCTGGCCGCCTGCTGCCTCGGCCTCGGTTCCACCGCCGTTCCACGCGGACATGAGTCCCCGCAGTCGATCAGTGACCGCGGCCCGGTCGACGTCGTCCGACGCGACTGCGACCAACGCCCTTTTCAACCTGTCGAGTTCGGCGAGGAGAGCCAGCCCCGAGGTTGCCCCGTCCTCGACGAGCTCATCCCGCAGGTGGGCTGCCAGCGCCTCCGGGGACGGGTGGTCGAAGACCAGCGTCGAGGGGAGCCGCAGGCCGGTCTCGGCGTTGAGCCGGTTGCGCAGCTCCACCGCCGTGAGCGAGTCGAAGCCGATCTCCAGGAAACCGCGGGTGACTTCCACGGCCACGGGAGAGCCGTGGCCGAGCACGTCGGCTATGGCGGTGCGCAGGATGTCGAGCAGGATCCGGTCCCGCTCCGCGGTGTCCGCGGCGGCCAGGCGCTGCTTGAGGTCCGCGGCCGAGGCGCCCGTCGAACCGCTCCTGCCCGCCGCCGGCCGGACCGGCCCGCGGATCAGCCCGCGCAGCAGAGGCGGGATCGCGTCGGGCCGCACCTGTGGGGAGCCCGCGGCGAGCCGCGTCGGCATCAGCACCGCGTGCCCCGCCGCCCGGCCCGTGTCGAACAGCTCGATGCCCTGTTCCTGCGTGAGGGGCGCGAGCCCCGAGCGGGCCATGCGGGCGATGTCCGCCTCGTCCATCCGGCCCGTCATGCCGCTCTCCGCCCAGGGGCCCCAGGCGAGGGAGACGGCGGGGAGGCCCTGGGCGCTCCGGTGCTGGGCCAGTCCGTCGAGGAAGGCGTTGGCGGCCGCGTAGTTGGCCTGCCCCGGGCCGCCGAAGGTGCCGGCGGCCGAGGAGAACAGTACGAACTCCCGTAGCGCGAGTTCTTTGGTCAGCTCGTGCAGGTGCCAGGCGGCATCAACCTTGGGGCGGAGCACGTCCGCGAGCCGCTGCGGGGTCAGGGACGCGAGGACGCCGTCGTCCACGATGCCCGCGGCGTGCACCACCGTGGTCAGCGGGTGGGCCGCCGGGATCTTTCCAAGCACCGCGGCGAGAGCGGCACGGTCCGACGTGTCGCAGGCGGCGAAGGTGACCTCCGCACCTGACTCGGCCAGCTCCTCGGCGAGTTGCGCAGCGTTCGGCGCGTCGCCGCCGCGGCGGCTGACCAGCAGCAGGCGGCGCGCGCCTCGCTCGGCGAGGCGGTGGGCGACCAGACCACCGAGGAAACCGCTGGCGCCGGTGATCAGCACGGTGCCCGGCTGATCGACGGCGTCTCCCTGGCCGATGTCCAGCCGGCCCTTGTCTTCCCGGTCCGCGTCTTCCCGGTCTGCGGCGTCGGCGGCGGCCACCGACTCGGCGTGCGGCTCGGCGACCGCGACCCGGTCCAGGCACGGGACAAGTATTTCGCCCGCGCGGACGGCGAGTTGCGGCTCACCGCAGGCGACGGCCGTCACGAGGTTCTGCGCGGACACGTCCGCGTCGTCGATGTCGACGAGCACGAACCTGCCCGGGGCCTCGGACTGCGCGGAGCGCAGCAGCCCCCACACGGCCGCCTGCGCCAGATCGGTCACGTCCTCGCCGGCGACCGCCACCGCGCCCCGCGTCGCGACGACCAGCAGGACGTCTGTGAACCGCTCGTCGGCCAGCCACGCCTGGACGGTTTCCAGCGCCTCGACCGTACGTTCATGAACGGCCTCGGAGGTCGGCGCGTCCGTGGCGGACGGGGCGAAGGCGAGCAGGACGGCGGGCGGCGGAGTGGGCGCGGCCGCCAGGTCGTAGAGGCCGGCGAAGGCGTCGACGCCGACACCGGCTGCCGCGAGGCCGAGGTGGTCCGCCCCGAGCACGGCCCAACGGGCGTCGAGGAAGGTGCGGTCGACCGCGGCGGGTGACCAGGCGAGGCGGAACAGCGAGTCGTGGTGCGTGGACTGCCGCGCCCCGCCGAGCTGTGCCGATGTGACGGTGCGCAGCACCAGGGACTCGATGACCGCGACGGGCGCGCCCTTCGGGTCCGCGAGGGTCAGCGAGACCCCCTCCGGCCCCTTGGCACCCGGGGAGCCCTGCGTACCCGCCGAGTCCTGGGAGTCCTTGGGGGTGATCCGCACGCGCAGGGCGTCGGCGCCCGCCGCGTACAGTGTCACGCCGTTCCAGGCGAACGGCAGACGATTGCGGCCCCCGCCGTCGCCGTCGGCGTCGTGCGCCGTACTCAGGCCCATGGCGTGGAGCGCCGAGTCGAGGAGCGCGGGGTGCAGTCCGAACCGTGCCGCCGCGGTCTCCGTGCGGTCGGGCAGGGCGACTTCGGCGAAGACCTCCTCGCCGAGCCGCCATGCCGCGCGCAGGCCCTGGAACACCGGGCCGTAGCCGTAGCCGATGGCTGTGAGGTAGTCGTAGAGCCCGTCGACGGGCACTTCGGTGGCTCCTTGCGGCGGCCAGACCGAGAGGTCGCCCGCGACCGGCCGGTCGCCACCCGACGTGAGGGTGCCACTCGCATGGCGCGTCCAGACCGCCCCCGCTCGGCCGAGGTCGCGGGAATGAATCTCCACGGCCCGGCGGCCCGCCTCGTCGGCGGGCCCCACCCACAGCTGGAGGCCGACGGCCCCTTCGGGGGACAGGGCGAGCGGTGCCTCGATGGTCAGCTCTTCGAGGTGGTCGCAGCCCACTTCGTCACCGGCCTTGACGGCCAGTTCGACGAACGCGGTGCCGGGCATCAGCACCGTGTCCATCACCGTGTGGTCGGCGAGCCAGGGGTGGCTGTCCAGCGACAGCCGGCCGGTGAAGACGTACTCGTCGGAGTGGCCCAGCTCGACCGCGGCACCCAGCAGCGGGTGATCGGCCGTCCCGAGCCCCGCTGCCCGGACGTCTCCCGCCGCCGCACCGCCTTCGAGCCAGTAGTGACCGTGCTGGAAGGCGTAGGTGGGCAGGTCGACCCGGTGGGCACCGGCATCGGCATCGGCATCGGCGAAATACGTCGCCCAGTCGACCGCCCTGCCGTGAACGTGGAGTTCGGCGAGGGCGGTGAGAAGCGCGTCGGGCTCGTCGCGGTTCTTGCGAAGGGCCGGTACGAAGGTGATCTCGCCGGAGTCGGAGGTGACGCAGTCCTGCGCCATCGCGGACAGCACACCGTCCGGACCCAGCTCCAGGAACGCCGTCACGCCTTCCGTCTCCAGGGTACGGATGCCGTCCAGGAAACGCACCGCCTCACGGACATGGCGCACCCAGTACTCCGGATCCTGCACCTCCTCCGCCGACAGCACCGCACCTGTCACATCCGAGACGATGGCCAGCTGCGGGGCGTTGAAGGTCAGTCGCTCCGCGACCTTGCGGAAGTCGTCGAGCATCGCGTCCATACGCGGCGAGTGGAACGCATGACTCACCCGCAGACGCTTCGTCTTACGGCCCTCACCCTCGAAGTGCGCGGCGATCTCAAGCACCGCCACCTCGCCGCCCGAAACCACCGTGGCGCGCGGCCCGTTGAGCGCGGCGATGGACACGCCATCGGTCAGGAGCGGCAGGACCTCGTCCTCCGTCGCCTGAAGCGACACCATCGCACCGTCCGCCGGAAGGGCCTGCATCAGACGGCCCCGCGCGGCCACAAGAGCGGCAGCGTCTTCGAGGGACAGCACGCCGGCCACGCACGCGGCCGACAGCTCACCGATCGAGTGACCCAGCAGGAAGTCCGGCTTCACGCCCCACGACGTCACCAGCTCGAACAGCGCCACCTCGAGCGCGAACAGACCCGCCTGCGTGAACCGCGTCCGATCCAGCAGGACCGCGTCCTCGAAGACCACATCACGCAGCGGCTGGTCCAGATGACGGTCCAACTCCGCGCACACCGCATCGAACGCATCCGCGAACACCGGATACGCCTCGTACAACTCCCGGCCCATCCCCGCCCGCTGCGAGCCCTGGCCCGAGAACAACACGCCTACCCGGCCGCGCGCTCCCGCATTCCGTACCAGTCCTGTAGCGGTGCCCTGGTCGGCGAGGGCGGTGAGCCCGTCGAGGAAGGCGTCGCGGTCGGTCGCGACCACCACGGCGCGGTGTTCGTGGACGGATCGGGTGGTGGCCAGCGAGTACGCGACGTCCAGCGGATCGAGGCCGGGGTCGGCGACGACCGTCGTGCGCAAGCGCTCCGCCTGGTCGCGCAGCGCTTCCTCGTCCCGTGCGGACAGCACCCACGGCAGTGCCGCGGGCCTGCCCTGCGTGCGGGGCGCGGGCGGTGCGACGGCGGCGGGCTCCGGAGCTTGTTCCAGGATGACGTGGGCGTTCGTGCCGCTCACGCCGAACGAGGAGATGCCGCATCTGCGGGGGTGGCCGGTTTCCGGCCAGTCCCGCCGCTCGGTCAGGAGTTCAACGGCGCCTTCCGTCCAGTCCACGTGGGTGGAGGGCTCGTCCACGTGCAGGGTCTTCGGGAGCACTCCCTGCCCGAGCGCCATGACCATCTTGATGATTCCGGCGACGCCCGCGGCGGCCTGCGTGTGACCGATGTTCGACTTCAACGAGCCGAGCAGCAGCGGCAGTCCGCCGTCCCGGTCCCTGCCGTACGTCGTGAGGACGGCCTGCGCCTCAATGGGGTCGCCCAGCGTGGTGCCGGTGCCGTGCGCCTCGACCGCATCCACCTGGTCGGCGGTGAGACCCGCGTTGACCAGGGCCTGGCGGATGACGCGCTGCTGCGAAGGTCCGTTGGGCGCGCTGATGCCGTTGCTGGCGCCGTCCTGGTTGATGGCGCTGCCCTTGACGACGGCCAGCACCCGGTGGCCGTTGCGCTCGGCGTCGGACAGCCGCTCCAGGAGCAGTACGCCGACGCCCTCGCCCCAGCCCGTGCCGTCGGCGGCTTCCGCGAACGCCTTGCAACGGCCGTCGGACGACAGGCCGCCCTGGCGGCTGAACTCGGCGAAGACCGCCGGCGTCGCCATGATCGCGGCACCGCCGGCCAGCGCCATGGAGCACTCGCCCTGGCGCAGGGCCTGCGCGGCCAGGTGCAGGGCGACCAGCGACGACGAGCACGCGGTGTCGATGGTGACGGCCGGCCCTTCGAGGCCGAGAGCGTAGGCGATTCGGCCGGAGATCACGGCGGTGGCCGTGCCGGTGAGCAGGTAGCCCTCGACGCCCTCCGGCGGCTGGTGGACGTCGCTGGCGTACCCCTGCGACGAGGCGCCGATGAACACACCCGTGCTGCTGCCGCGCACGGCCGCGGGGACGATCCCGGAGCGCTCGAAGGCCTCCCAGGAGGTCTCGAGGAGGAGCCGCTGCTGCGGGTCCATCGCCAGTGCCTCACGCGGGCTGATCCCGAAGAACCCTGCGTCGAAGGCGGCCGCACCGTTGAGGAAGCCGCCCATAGGCGTGAAGCCGGGACCGCTGCCGTCGTCGGCGAAGGCACGCTCCCAGCCGCGGTCGGCAGGGAACCCGGAGATGGCGTCGGTGCCGGTGGCGGCGAGGTCCCACAGCTGTTCCGGCGTGCGTACGTCACCCGGGAAGCGGCAGCCCATGCCGACGATGACGATCGGGTCGTCGTCGGCGGCGCCGGCCGAGGCGGTCACGGCGGTATCGTCCTCGTGCCCGAGGGACTCGGCGAGCAGGTGTTCGGCCAGAACGGTGGTGGTCGGGTAGTCGAAGACCAAAGTCGTGGAGAGCCGCAGGCCGGTGGCGGCCTTCAGGCGGTTGCGCACCTCCACCGCAGTCAGCGAGTCGAAGCCGAGTTCGCGGAAGGCCCGGTTCACCTCCAGGGCCGCGGCGTCGGCCAGGCCGAGCACGGCAGCGGCCTCGGTGCGGACGAGGTCGAGGACCGCGGCAGGACGCTCGTTCTCCGGCAGTTCGGCGAGGCTGCGCTGGAACGCGGAGAGGTCGCCCGTCTCGGCGGCTTCGACGGCCGCCGCGTCGTCGAGGATCCGGCGCACTTCCGGCAGGTCCGCGAGGAGCGGGCTGGGCCGGGCCACGGTGAACGTCGGTACGAACCGCTCCCAGCGTACGTCCGCGACCGTCAGCATGGTCTCGTCGTGCCCCACCGCGTCCTGCATCGCGTCGATGGCGAGTTCGGGGTCCATCACGGGCAGACCGCGCCTGCTCAGGATCTCCTCGGCCGACCCCTTGGCCATGCCGGCGCCGCCCCACGCACCCCAGGACATCGCGGTGGCGGCCAGGCCGACGGCGCGGCGCTGCTGCGCGAGCGCGTCGAGGTACGCGTTGGCCGCGCCGTAGGCTCCCTGGCCACCGCTCCCCCAGATGCCGGAGATCGACGAGAACAGGATGAAGGCGTCCAACCGCTCGTCGCGGAAGACCTCGTCGAGGTGGGCGGCACCAAGGACCTTCGCCCGGAGAACATCGGCGTACTCCGCGCGGCTCGTCTCGTCGATCACGCTGAGCTGGCCGACACCGGCGGCGTGCACGACCGCCGTGATGCGGTCACCCGCGTCGCGCAGCCCCTGGACCGTCGCGGCCAGTACGTCGCGGTCCGCCACGTCGCACGCGGCGAGGGTGACCCTGGCACCGAGTGCGGTCAGCCGCTCCTCCAGTTCCCGCGCGCCGGGGGCGTGGGCGCCCCTGCGGCTGGTGAGCACGACGTGCTCGGCGCCCTGGTCGACCAGGCGGTGCGCGATGAACGATCCCAGGGCGCCGGTGCCGCCGGTGATCAGTACGGTGCCGCGCGGCGTCCACCGGGTCCCGGTGGAGCCCTGGCCGGACCTGGCACGCTGGAGGCGGCGCCCGAAGATGCCGGACGCGCGCACCGCGACCTGGTCCTCGGCGTCCTCGCCGCCGCTGAGCACGCCGCAGATCCGGGTCCACGCGCGGTCGTCGAGGATCTCGGGCAGGTCGATCAATCCGCCCCAGCGCTCCGGGTGTTCCAGGGCGACGACACGGCCGAAGCCCCAGTTCATGGCCTGCTCCGTGCGGACAGGACCGTCCGAGCGACCCACCGAGACCGCACTCCGGGTCAGGCACCACAGCGGGGCCGGGCGTCCCGCGTCCCCCAGGGCCTTGACCAGCTCGACATTGGCCGCGAGGCCCGCCGGGATCACCGGGTGCTCCGGGTCCGGTCCCTGGAGCAGCGCCAGCAGGGACACGACCCCGGCCGGCTCCGGCTCGTCGGCCAGCCGGGCGGCGAGGCTCCCGCGGTCCGCCTCTGTGCCGGAGACGGTGAACACCGAGACGTCGGTGCCGTGCCGCGTCAGCCCGCGCACGGTCTCGCGCACCGTCTCGTGGTCGGCCTCGGCGGCGGGGACGACGAGCAGCCAACTGCCGGACAGGGCAGGCGCGGCCGCCGTCACGGGCTTCCACGTCACGCGGTAGCGCCACGCGTCGAGCGTTGACTCGTCCCGCCGCTGCCGTCGCCACGACGACAGCACGGGGAGAACTTCGCCGAGCGAGTCCCGGGTGGCGCCGCCGAGTTCGAGGGTCTCGGCAAGCGCTTCCAGATCGCCGCGCTCCACCACGTCCCAGAACTCGGCGTCCACGGGGTCAGCCGTCCCCGCCACGGAAACCTCTCGGGCCTCCGGCCAGAACTGCTGGCGTTGGAAGGGGTAGGTGGGCAGGTCCACGTGGGTCGTGGGCTGTCCGGCGAA